>DBFWDM010000159.1:0-5692 GCA_048484635.1 Collinsella sp. | reverse complement strand
CGGTCGCGACGAGCGTCGCGGCGACGGCGAGCGTCCGAGCCGTCCCAAGCGCGGCGGCAAGACCCGCGTGCGCGAGGGCGTTCAGGCTCGCGTGGACGAGGCTGTGGAGAGCGTGGCCCGCGAGGTGGCTGCCGAGGAGCGCGGTGGTGCTGGTGCCGTCGAGCAGGTCCCGCGCGGCAACCGTGCCGAGCGCCGTGCCAAGCAGTTCCAGGGCGAGGCGCATCGCCGTCGCCGCGAGGACGAGGACCGCGGTGGTCGTCGCCGTGTTGAGCGCGAGGACGAGGGCCGTGGCTCGCGTGGCGGCAAGCGTGGCTCGGGCGATCGTCGTCGTTCCGGTCGCAATGACGAGCGCGGTGGCCGTGACGAGCGTCACGGCGGCGAGGGTCGCGGTGAGCGTGGCGCCCGCAGCGGTGAGTCCCGTGGCGGCAAGCGCTTTGAAGAGCGCGGCGGCCGTGGCGGCGAGCGTCGCGAGGGTGCTCGCGGTAATGGCGGGCGCAGCGGCGCCGGCCGTTCTGGTGAGTCGCGCGATCGCCGTGATCCGCGTGCCAGCCGCGATCGTCGCGATGATTGGCGCAACTACGACGATACCCGCGAAGAGCGTCGCGGCGGCTATCGTGGTGGCCGTGGCGGCAACCAGGCCGGCTCCCGTGGCGGCCGCGCCGGCGGTCGCGATAACCGTGGCAGCTATGGCAACAGCCGTGGCGGCAAACGCGGCGGCAGCTCCCGTCGCCCCGGTGACGGCGGCGGCAAGCGCAAATAACACGCGCGTCGCGCGGTAAGGCGAGATGAGTTTGGGCCCCGAGCAGACTATGCTCGGGGCCCTTTTTGTGGGCGCAGTTTGAGGTGGGCCGGCCCCCTCACGAAAAAGCACGGAGACGGTCGCGGCAAGAGATGTGGGTTATCGGCTTAGTTGGAGATTCGCGTATGCGGGGTTCTGGCATAGACGGAGAACGTGAAGCTCCCTACTGACGCACGGTGGCCTCAGTGCTCGGGCAGACACACTCGGGATTCCGCTCGCTGCCTGGCGCCCTTGCTGCCATCTGACTTTCACGCTCGCATTGTTCTGGATGCGGGCGTGTTTTTTCACGGCACGCACGGGTCCCCCGGGGCGCGCCGTGCATTTTCGGGAGTTTTCAGCAAGCCGGGGTGGCTGCATACGCGTCGGAAGCGTCTATTTGATCTCGCGAGATCCCTCGACGGGCGATTTGGGTTGGCAGACGGGGCCCGGCGCGGCGATAACGCGCGTTTCGCGCCGTGCCGTGCCCCCAAAACGATGCCGATCGCGCGGCGTTCCCGGTTCGAGGCGCCGCCGGCGGGGGCCGCGATGCTGAAAACTCCGGTTTTTGCACGGTCCAAGCGGGGGTACGTTGGGACGGGAAGGGGCGCCCCCGTCTATTTATGCATGGCACAAGCGAAAATATGCAAGACAATAGGGCGCCATGCGCCGGATGCCCAGATTGGGCGCGCCATACGCCGACGTTCGCCGCGTCCCTTCCGCGCCGTGCGCGAATCAAAAGGCGAGGGCAGTTATGGGCGTGCGGGCGGCCCTGCTGATGGCGGGGCTGCGGCGGAGCTTGCGCTTGCCGTGGTCGATCGCGCGCCCTGGGCGCCGGCGCTCGACGGCTGCATGCTCCTGCTTGCCACGCACGATGCCGCCGATGCTCAGGCCCTCGATATCTCGGACATCATCACACTCTAAATACTTATTCAGCAACAAAATGATCCGTTTTCCTCCGTCCCCAAGGGATCAGATGTGCTATTCTATCTGCGGGGTAATACTTAGGAATACCAAGTAATACCAACGCCGTAGAAACAAACTCCAGATGCGGGCCAATCGGGTTGCCTTCACAGCCCGTCGCCCAGCCGCGTGGCCCGCATCTATCCGCACCACCGTCGTTTCAAAAAGGAAGCGCCATGGCAGAACACATGACCCCCGTAGTCGCGAAGGTCTTGCCCGAGGAAAAGGCAGCCTTCGCGGCGGCAACTCAGCTCGTGGGCACCACGCCGTCCAACGCCATCCGCATGTTTATCGCTGCGTTCAATCGCTGCGGCACCTTTCCGTTCGACATTTCGCCCAGCGGGGCCTTTGGCACTGCACCCGATTCTCATCAATAAGTGATCCGTTTTCCTCCGTCCCCATGGGATCAGCTCTCTGCCGAGTTGTGGTAGAACTAGGGAACGGTTTTGAGGAGGTTGGCATGCTCAATGCGATGGCGTGGGCGCTTGCATGTTTTGGCGTTGTCGCTGCCGATATAGCCCTGAGCGTGGTTCTGTTTTCGGTTCTCGATGCCGTATCGGTGCTGACGGGCTATCCGATCGACAATCTCGATATCCAATGGTTCCAGGCTGCCGCTCAGACGGCGTCGTTTTTGATGGCGCTGCTGTGGTGGCGTTATCTGTGGCCCCGCTCCTTCATGGCGCGCCGGCAAGGTGAACGTCCGCTCGGCGGGGGAGCAAGTGCTGCATGGAAGCGCATCGCTTGCGTTGTCGTGATTGGCCTTGCCCTGCAGGTGGTCGTTGGCTACGTGACCGACGCCGTGCTGTCGCTGTTGCCCGACGCCGCGGCCGACTACAGCGAGCTTGTCGAGGAAACAGGTATGGGCGACACCAGCTATCTCGCCGTCCTGACTACGGTGCTCGGCGCCCCATTTTGTGAAGAGCTGCTGGTGCGCGGCATTATTTTTGAGTTTTCGCTCCGAGCGTTTAATCCGCAGTGCCGCCCACTTTGGAAGCGCCCGCGTCGTGCGAGCGCGCAGAACGGCGCCATGGTGCCCTGGGCGGCCCCAAGTACGTGGGGTATCGCCGCGGCGATTGTGCTGCAGGCGGCAATCTTCGGTTTTATGCACATGAATTGGGTGCAGGGTTGCTACGCGGGTGCCGCCGGCCTCATCTTTGGCTGGGTGCTCGTGACGACCGGAAAGCTCCGCTACACGATTCTGCTGCACTTTGCCTTTAATGCCGGGTCGTACCTCATGGGCCTGCTGTGGTTTGTGAACACGCCGCTCGACGTAGTGATCACGGTTGCCATCGCCGGCTTTGTGCTGGTAGAGGCGATGCGGTCGCTCAAACTGACGTGCCAGACGGATCGTCCCTACCAGCAAGCGTGATTCCCCTAAGGAAAACACGGCTAGGCGTGTCTGAGCGTGTTACCCCTAGGGAAATCACGACTGGAGACAGCCCAAGCGTGTTTCCCCTAGGGAAAACACGCTTGGCCGATGAGGAGACGCCGACTGGCCAAGAGACACCGGCCGGCCCTCGCCACGCTAGTTGCGGCGTCCGCCGCCGTTGGCGCCCTGACGTCCCTGGGCCGCGCGGTTGCGTCCGGCAGTGTTCTGCGCGCGCGACATGCCACCGTGGCCCTTGCCGCCTTTGGGTCCCTTGCCGGCGGCGCCACCGTGGGCCTTGCCGCCCTTCTTGCCGGTGCCATGGCCACCGCCAGCAGACGTCTCGCCCGGACGCGGGGGCACGGGACGAATCAGGCAATGCTTGGTGTAGCCGATCAAATCGCGGCGGCCGGCCTTTTCCAGTGCCTCGCGCACCAGCTTGTAGTTCTCGGGCTTGCGATACTGGATGAGCGCGCGCTGCATGGCCTTCTCGTGCGGGTCGCGCGCCACATAGATCGGCTGCATGGTGCGCGGGTCCACGCCGGTGTAGTACATGCACGTCGACATGGTGGACGGCGTGGGGTAGAAGTCTTGCACCTGCTCGGGCATGTAGCCCATGTCTCGCACGGCTTCGGCAAGGTCCACGGCTTCCTTCATGGTTGAGCCGGGGTGGCTCGAGATCAGATACGGCACTACGTACTGCTTGAGTCCGTATTCGCGGTTCAAGCGTTCAAATTTGCGGCAAAACGCATCGTAGACGGCGCGGCTCGGCTTGCCCATCACGGACAGCACCGCGTCGCTCACGTGCTCGGGTGCCACGCGTAGCTGGCCCGAGACATGGTGCTCTAGCAGCTCGCGCAAAAACTCGTCCGAGGCATCGGCCATGGTGTAGTCAAAGCGGATGCCGCTGCGCACGAAGACCTTTTTGACGCCCGGCAGCTGGCGCAGGTCGCGCAACAGCTGTGTGTAGCCGCTCTCGTCGACCACCATGTTCTTGCATACACTCGGCCACAGGCAGCGCTTGTTCTTGCACACGCCGTGCTTGAGCTGCTTGTCGCAGGCGGGACGGCTAAAGTTGGCCGTCGGTCCGCCCACGTCGTTGATGTAGCCCTTAAACTCGGGGTCGTGCGTGAGTAGCTCGGCCTCGCGCATGATCGAGTCGTGGCTGCGCATCTGCAGCACGCGGCCCTGGTGGAAGGTGAGGGCGCAAAACGAGCACTCGCCAAAACAGCCGCGGTTGGAGCTAATGGAAAATTTGATCTCGGCAAAGGCCGGCACGCCGCCCGCCGCGTCGTAGTCGGGATGCCAGTCGCGTGCGTAGGGGAGTTCGGCCACCTCGTCCATCTCGTCGGTGGTGAGCGTCGCCGACGGCGGGTTCTGCACCACATAGACGCTGTTGGGGTAGGGCTCTACCAGGCGATGCCCGGTGATGGGGTCCATATTCTGCTGCTGCACGTTAAAGCTACGCGCGTAGTTGAGCTTGTCGGCGGTAAGGTCGTCCCAGCTGGGCAGTAGGTCGTAGTCGTAGACCTCGTCGAGCGAGCTGGTGCGGTAGACGGTGCCGTTGATATAGGTAATCTGATCGACGGGCAGTCCCGCGTCGAGCGCGTCGGCGATCTCGACGATCGCGTGCTCGCCCATGCCGTAGATGAGGATGTCGGCGCCCGAGTCGAGCAGTACCGAGCGCTTGAGTTTGTCCTGCCAGTAGTCGTAGTGGGCCAGGCGGCGCAGGCTCGCCTCGATGCCGCCGATGATGATGGGGGCATCCTTAAACGTCTGGCGGATAAGGTTGCCGTAGACCGTGACGGCACGGTTGGGACGGCGCCCCTCCTCGCCACCGGGGGTATAGGCGTCGGTGTGGCGGCGGTGCTTGGTCACCGAATAATGATTGACCATGGAGTCCATGTTACCGGCACTGACCAAAAAGCCCAGGCGCGGCTCGCCGAGCACGGTGATGCTGGCGGGGTCGGTCCAGTCGGGCTGGCAGATGATGCCCACTTTGTAGCCGTGCGCGTCGAGTACGCGGCTGACGATGGCCATACCAAAGCTGGGGTGGTCCACGTAGGCGTCGCCGCAGATGTAGACAAAGTCGCACTGGTCCCAGCCGCGCGCGTCCATATCGGCGCGGCTGACGGGGAGGAACTTGTCGCGGCCCGGACGCCAGGGGCGTGTGGGCGCTGCTGGGGTATGCGTGGTGTGCCCACCCTGCGCCTTACCGCCGCGCTTTTGCTGCTGGCCCTGTTTGCCCTGCTGACTGCGCTGGTTGTTCTGAGCGTGCTGAGGCTTTTTTGCCACGATCCCTCCCGATGTTTGTATGCTGCACGTAATTGTAACCAGTCTTTTTGGGACGGGGCTAAAAAGACTGGTGGAGTACATGAGCTGGCGGATCGGCACGTCGATGCGGGTGTCGTTTGTTTCCAGACTGTGTATCCCTGTGTCGAAGGGGTCGTCTCGCGCGCACGCCATGTTGTCAATGGGTTACAGTATGAACGGCGGCTATGTTTCCGCCAACGCACGAGAGAGTCGTCAACAAGGAGGATGCACGACGATGCAGCGTGCCAAACAGATATCGGAGTCTATTGAGCTGG
>DBFWDM010000158.1:0-1291 GCA_048484635.1 Collinsella sp. | reverse complement strand
CAGCTTGCCTTCGTCGAGCATCTGCTTGAGGACGGATGCCATGGCCTTAAAGTTGTAGGGCATCATCATCTTTTTGAGCAGCGGGCTCACCAGGCCCGGGACCTTCTGATACTGCATGACGATGTTGTAGGCCGTCTGGATGCCCACCGTGTCGAATACGCGGAACGGGCCCTTGGGAGCGCCGGTGCCGCGCGTCCATGCGAGGTCGATGCTCTTGGGGTCACTCACGCCCGAGACATACAGGTCAAGGCCCGAAAGCAGCCACGGCACCAGCATGGAATTGAGCAGGTAGCCGTTCTTTTCCTTGTTGACGGGAAGCGCCAGCATGCGAATGTCGTTGGCGAAGTCGACGAGCTCGTCGAAGTAGCGCTTGTCGGTTTGGTCCTGTGCCATGACCTCGGTCATGTTGTTCTTCCAGATGGAGTTGGCAAAGTGCAGCGACAGGTACTTCTCGGGGCGGCCGGTGTACTTGGCAAAGGTGCTCGGCAGCAGCGTAGAGGAGTTCGTTACGACGACGGTCTTTTGCGGGAGGACCGGGGCGAGCTTCTTGTAGAAGTCGATCTTTGCCTGGGCGTCCTCGGCCATGGACTCGATGACCAAGTCGGCGTCGGCCACGGCTTTGGCGAGGTCGAGCTCCAGCTTGAGTGTGGAGTAGGCACGCTCAACGGCGGCGAGCGCCGCCTCCTTGTCGAAAGGCTGGTCGCTATCGGCGATACCGGCGCACCACTCGCCCGTGCCGTCCGCCATGCCCTCGATTGCCGCGATGTACTCCTCGCGCACATGATCGATCTTGGGCTGGGTACGGCCGATGCTGCCCTCGCTGCGCAGCCAAATCGTTACATCAAAGCCGCAGTAGGCTGCCTGAAAGGCAATCTGGCTTCCCAGCACGCCGCCGCCGGCAACGCAAACGGTCTTGTAGCTCATAGGAACAGTCCTCTCTTACGTAATTCCATAGATGTGTATTTATTCAACCGTAAGGAGGGTTGCACGCTGGGGGTGGGTTCTATAAACGGACGGTAATTTGCGGCGAACGGCAACACCTGTTCATTATCTCTCGATTTTGAGGGCATTTTTTGGCGCTGCTGAACCGCTGTTTTCGGAAGTGCGGGGAAAAATCGGGTTTCGCCGACCAGACCGGCTTTTTTTACAACAAAACCGACGCTCCTATAAGTTGTCAAGAGGCAGTTTGCGGGAGCGCTCCCTTCAATTCGCACAGGAGCTCGTAATACCTCCTCTCCAGTTTCGTCGACCGCCGTCTCCCATGTTCCAGGTGACCGAGTGAGGCCGCGGA
>DBFWDM010000157.1:0-1975 GCA_048484635.1 Collinsella sp. | reverse complement strand
ACGAACTTTAAACGCACGAGGGTTGGCCATGCCGCTTTTCTCGCAACATACCGCCCGGTTCTCGCCGGACGTTCCCTTGGAGGGCACTAGCTCTCGCGAGCTGCTCAAGCGGTACCAGCCGCTCGAGACGCTTGCGACCGGCGGTTTTGGCTCCATCGAGATTTGCCGCGACACGCATCTGCGCCGTCGCGTGGCCATTAAGCGCATTCCCCTTATCAACGGCGCCGGCATGCCCGCCAGCGACATCATGGACGTGCTGCGCGAGGCGCATACCGCCGCCATGCTTCAACATCCCAATATCGTGCAGGTTATCGACTTTACGCACGACACCGCCTATGCCTACCTGGTCATGGAGTATGTCGACGGCATGTCGTTGGCCGAGTTTTTGCATCGCGTGGACGGCCACTCGCTCACCTTTGACGAGGCCGCGGCCATTGCCGACGCGCTGGGTCAGGCACTCACCTTTGCCCATGCAAACGGCGTGCTTCATCTGGACATAAAGCCCGCCAATGTGCTTATCGACCATTCGGGCAATGTAAAGCTCACCGACTTTGGCATGGCGCGGCTGTCGTCTGCCGGCGGCTTTGGCGGCTCGCGCGGCGGCACCATCGGCTACATGCCGCCCGAGCAGCTCGATATCGAGACCGGCACGGTCGACGAGCGCGCCGATGTCTTTGCCCTCGCCTGTGTGATCTACGAGGGCCTGTGCGGCAGCGCTCCCTTTATGGCGGCCACGCCCGCCGGCTCGCTCGGCCGCATCATCGGCGGCGCCACCTATCCCAGCGAGCTGATACCACACTTCCCCCCGGGAGCCGAGGCCGCGCTCATGAGCGCGCTCTCCCCCATGCCGCAGGACCGCCCCAACAGCATCGAGGCATTTTGCGACCAGCTCCTTGCCGGTCTGGGCAGCGTGCGCGAGGGCCGTCGCAGCCTAGAGCAAATGGTTGGCGAACTTTCGGATGACGAGCAGGAGCTCGACGATATCGAGCCGTCGCACTACGAGGACGACGCCATCGAGGTCGACCCCGCACTCGGCTGGGCGGGCACGCGCTGGAGCCATGCGCGCGACTACACCATGCGCACTATCTCGGCGCTAACGTGCGGCACCTATAGCTTTTTGCTGATGCAAACGGCCGGGGTCGCGGCGCTTCCCGGCCTGGTCATTGCGGCCATCGCGATCGGAGCGGCGGCTGGCCTGGCCCCCCAGATTGGCTCGGCCATCTCGGCTGTGGGCTTTTTGGTGCTCATGGCCAACGCCACCATGCAGGCGCAGGGCATCTTGTCGATGTTGCCCGTCGCGGTGATCTTTGCCGCCGCCATGTCCGGTTGGTGGATTGCCTGGGGTCGCACCGAGGCTGCCGCGAGCGCCGCGCTCACCTGTGCACTCGCGCTTGGCTGTCTGACCGGCAATACCTTCCTGGCAGCTGGGGTCGCCGCCGGCGTCGCGTCATTTTGGCTCGGCCCGGCAAGCGCCGCCGCGGCAACGGGCATGGGCGCGCTTTTTGCCCGTCTGGCCACGGTCGCGCTTTCAGCCGGAGGCGTGCTGGGGCTCGGTAACGTTGCCGCAGCGCTTGGAGACCCGCTCCTTTGGGCTGCCTTTGTGCTGGTCGCGGCAACTGCCGCAGCGTCATCTGCGCTGCTCAATACCCATGCCAAGCGTGCCGATCAGGGCTCAAACCTTGTCGCAATCGCCGCCATCGCTGTCACCGGCATCGGCTGCGCAGCGGCGTCCTGTCTTGCACACCATATGGAAATTGCCAGCCTTGCAGCCGCGGTCATCGCCAAGGCGGCGGTTGCGGGAACCCTATCCTCTATAATCGTTGGGATATGCCTATATTTGCTCGGATACCAAAGAACCTATACGGAGAGTGATCTTTCGTGAACTTCCTGAACATCTTCGAGGACCACGTGGCCGGCATCTTCGGTGCCACCCGTGCCCCGTTCTCCTTTAAGAAGCTTGCCAAGCAGGCCGCTC
>DBFWDM010000156.1:0-7845 GCA_048484635.1 Collinsella sp. | reverse complement strand
TCCGAACCCGGAAGCTAAGCCCCATCGCGCCGAGAGTACTGCGGGGTCAGCCCGTGGGAGGCCAGGGCGCCGCTGACCGGTGGACGGCACCGAGCCGTCATCGAACTTAGAAGGGGGAGGCCTCGCGGCCTCCCCCTTTTTGCGTTTATAGGGCCATCACTCCACTCTCGCTGTGTTTTTGACCCTCGTTTGTCGCATCTTCTGCGAACGGGCTACAATGTCATAGTCTGTGCAGCATGGAGGTGATTATGGCCGAAGCCGGAATCGGCGTTGATATCGTCGAGATTTCCCGAATGAAATCAATCCTTGAGAAGACACCCGCGTTTGCCCGGCGCGTGTTTACCGATGAAGAGCGCGCGTATTGCGATGCCTCGTCTCGTCCTGCCGCGCATTATGCCAGCCGTTTTGCTTCTCGCGAGGCGGTACTTAAGGCGCTTGGTACGGGTTTTAGCCAGGGCGTTGGCCGTAAAGACGTTTCCGTAACGCGCGATAAGCTCGGCAAGCCAAAAGCGCTGCTTTCGGGCCGCGCTCTCGAAATCGCCCAGGAATTGGGCGTTGTCGAGGTCGCTCTTTCTATTACTCTGACGGGTGACTTGGCTGTTGCTAATGCCATTGCGATCACCGAGGATGCTCGACCTAAACCCAAGGAAGAAAAGGTGAGCACGAAGGAGCGCGTTGCTCAGACATTTAAAGAGGCTCGTTCTGTCTTAGACGAGCTCGAACAGCTGCAACAATCTGCTTTGTCGGAACATCTGGATGATGATCCGCAAGATGCGCTAGGAGCATAGATGAAACCGGTTTTGAGTACCGAGGAAGTCGTTCGCCTCGAAGATATTATCGAGCGTGAGGGTACCTCGAAGGCCGAACTCATGGAGTTGGCGGGCGAATTTGCTGCCAACGAGATTTTAAAGCTCAACCCCGATCGCGTTCTTGTATTGGTCGGTTTTGGCAACAATGGCGGAGATGGCTGGGTTGCCGCTGACATTCTGACGCATAAGGGCGTTGATGTAGATATCGTCTCTCCGGTTGAGCCGGATGAGATCCCTGCCGCTCTCGCTCGTCATGTCGCCCGTCGTACTGCTGGTCGCGACGTGCATGTGTGTGTCGGCCCCTCTCGTGATGAGCTGGAGGTGCTGATTGATAAGGCTGATGTTGTAGTCGATGCCATTTTTGGTACCGGTTTTCATGGTGATCTTCGTGCGCCGTTTTCAATCTGGATCCCCACGGTCAATGAAAATGCCGATCGCGTTGTCTCCATCGATGTTCCTTCGGGCCTGAATGCCGAGACGGGTGTGGTGGATGACGACTGCATTCGTGCCGAGCGTACGGTGACGATGATTGCTCCCAAGATCGGCTTATACAGCGCTGACGGTCCCGAATATGCAGGCGATCTGGTCTGCGGCGGTCTGTATGACCGCCTTGATGAGGTTATTGACGATGTCGACCATGCTGCCGAGATCGTGGAACCCGGTGACCTTGTGGACTATTTTGCTCCGCTGCCTACGAATATCGATAAGTACTCGCGCGGCTCGGTGCTCATTGTTGCCGGATCGGCGCAGTATCCTGGTGCGGCCATTATGGCTGCCAAGTCCGCTGCCCGCGCAGGCGCCGGCTATGTGGCAGTCGCGACTCCGGATGCGTGTGCCAACCTTATCCGCATGGCGCTCCCCTCGATTCCGGTCTTTGCTATTCCATCTGATTCCCGCGGTTCTTTTGGTGCCGCTGCGCGCATGACGGTATGTGAGATTGCCAAGAAATATAGCTGCGTGCTGTGTGGTCCCGGCATGACGACATCTGCCGGTGCCATGCAGGTGGTTTCGGGTCTGCTTGAGCTCGACGTACCGCTTATCTTGGATGCCGATGCTCTCAACTGCCTTGCCAAGATTGCAATCGATGGCATCGACAGTAATCCCGAGATGTATCGTCGTGAGCAGCCGCTCGTTATGACGCCGCATTATCGTGAGCTTTCGCGTCTCGTCGCCGGTGATGAGGTCAATGACCTTGGAACCGCGATTGCCGCCGCGCAAAAGGTTGTCTGGGCCGCCGGTTCCGATAACCTCGTTGTTATCGCTAAGGGCCCGACGACGGCCATTTGCGGTGTTGAGCGCGTGCTGCTGCCGCTCTCTGGCCCGGCGTCGCTGGCGACCGCTGGCTCGGGTGACGTCCTTGCGGGTATTCTGGCCGGCACGCTAGCCACCATGCGCGATGAGATGGACCGCTGGGAGCTGCTGTACTCGTATGCCGTCGCGCTTCATAGCTATGCCGGTTTTGCCGCGGCGACGGAGTTTGGCGAGAAGAGCGTTATCGCGACCGATCTTATCGACTTGATCGGTCCCGCCATGGAGTTGGCGGCAAAGGATGCGCTCGATGATCTGGGAATCACGGACGAAGGGTCGGATGACTAATTATGAATAAAGCCGATTTGACGCGTTGGTCCTGGGTCGAGATCGACCGCGGGGCGCTTCGCCGCAACACGAGGGCCTATAAGAATTTGCTGAATCCGCGTCAGCGCCTGTGCTGCGTGGTTAAAGCCGACGCTTATGGTCATGGAGCTGTTGAGTGCGCCAAGATTATGTATTCGGCCGGCGCCGACATGTTTGCCGTGGCGACGGTTAACGAGGGCGTTGAGCTCCGACAGGGCGGGATTACGAAACCCGTCCTTATCCTAAGCGAGCCGCCTATCGAGGCCATTCCGACGTTGCTCGAGTTCGATATCATGCCCTCGGTCTATACGTCCGACTTTGCTCTTGCGTATGGCGAATGTGCCGTCGCGGCGGGCAAGGTGGGCAAGTATCATCTCGCCATCGAGACGGGCATGAACCGCATCGGCGTACATTACACGCAGGTGCTCGACTTTGTCCGCGGTATTGATTTCCATCGCGGTATTCAGTGCGACGGCGTATTTACGCACTTCGCCACGGCCGATGAACCTTCGGGCTGGGACTACAAGCTGCAGTGCCAGCGCTTTACCGAGGCCGTTCAGGCCATTAAGGATGCGGGTTTTGAGTGCGGTATCGTGCATTGCGCCAACACGCCGTCCTCGATGCTCGACCCTTCGATGCATTTTGATATGATTCGCGCCGGCGTTGGCTTGTATGGCATGCAGCCGTGCGAGCTGAGTAGCCGTGTGATGCAGCTCGATCCCGTTATGAGCGTTCATGCGCGCGTGACGCGCGTGGCGCACCCTGCGATGGGCGAGGGCGTGGGCTACGGTTTTACCTACCGCGTACCGCGTACGCG
The DNA here is from genome assembly GCA_048484635.1 of Collinsella sp. Classification (GTDB taxonomy): domain Bacteria; phylum Actinomycetota; class Coriobacteriia; order Coriobacteriales; family Coriobacteriaceae; genus Collinsella. Next base: position 4,605 of record DBFWDM010000156.1, on the reverse strand, counting down.
CGTTCAAATCTGCACGCTGCCGATCGGTTATGCCGACGGCCTATCGCGTACGCTTTCCAATCGTATGGATGTGCTGTATCGCGGTGAACGCGTGCGTCAGGTGGGTAACATCTGCATGGACCAGTTTATGGTCGCCATCCAGTCCAATCCGGCGCATGAGATTCCCGAGGCCGAGTATGGTGACGAGATGATTATTGTCGGCCGCGATGGCGATGCCGAGATCACTATGGACGAGATGGCCCGACTGCGCGGAACGATTAACTACGAGGTCGCCTGCGGCTTTGGCATGCGTCTCGACAAGGTCTACGTGTAGGAGCCGCTATGGGCGTCATGCACATTCCCGGCCATACCCATCAGGCGCCACGTGAGGTCGCACTCGAGGAGATTGAGGCTGTTTTAGGCGACTGCCATCTCTGCCAGCTCTATCAGTCGCGCCATAACATCGTGTTTGGCGTGGGAAACCCCCACGCTCGCGTCATGTTTATTGGTGAAGCACCGGGTCGCAACGAGGATTTGCAGGGCGAACCTTTTGTGGGGGCAGCGGGTGAAGACCTCAACGGCATTTTGTCCCTGGCAGGTCTTAAGCGCGAGGACGTCTATATCGCCAACGTGCTTAAGTGCCGCCCGCCGGGAAACCGCAATCCGCGTCCCGAGGAAGTGCTGGCTTGCTCACCGTTTTTGCGCGAGCAGATTCGAAGCATCTGGCCCGATATCATCGTGACGCTCGGTAACCCCGCAACGCACTTTGTGCTCAAGACCGAGATCGGCATTACCAAGCTGCGCGGCAGGTTCCATCAGATGGGCCACTTTGTGGTGATGCCGACGTTTCATCCTGCGGCGGCGCTGCGCAATCCGGCGTGGCAGGAGTTGCTGGAGGAAGACTTTAAGATGCTGGGCGACTATCTGGAGCGGCACCCCGCGCCGGAGACCGCCTCGGAATAATAATAAGGAGCGTATATGTCCCTGGAGCGCCTGGGGGTAGGTACCTATAGAACGGCCCGTACTGCCGATACGGAGCATTTTGGCGAGCTGGTCGCACCGTGTCTAGAAGATGGCGATGTGCTGATCTTGACCGGCGGCCTCGGGGTGGGCAAAACCCACTTTACCAAGGGCGTTTCGCGCGCTCTGGGCGATGAGCATATGGTCACAAGCCCTACGTTCGCACTCATGGCCGTTCATGACCAAGGGCGTATTCCGCTGTTCCATTTTGATCTGTACCGCCTGGAGCATGCCTACGAGCTTGAGGATACGGGCATTTTTGACGTGCTGGGCTATGAGGGTGTTTGCCTGCTGGAATGGGGCGAGCAGTTTCAGGATGAACTGACAGATGAGTATCTTTCGGTGACGCTTAAGCGCGATGAGGACGACAGCGACGTGCGAACGATAACGCTCGAGGCACACGGCGAGCGCGCGATTGAGCTTTCCCATTTGATAGATAAGGCTGTACAAGATGAGCTTGCATAACGACAACGCGCTGGTGGTGGCGCTCGACACATCGACCGACATGCTTGCCTGCGCGGCAAGCTGGATTGACGTGCAGACAGGCGAGGCAAAGCTGGTAAGTGGGGACCATCTGTGTCGCCGCCATGCCAACGTGGAGCTCGTGAATACTGTTGATGACCTACTGAAGCAGGCCGGCCTGGATCGCAGCGATGTCGGCTGTTATGTGGTCGGTCGCGGTCCCGGCTCGTTTACGGGCGTGCGTATCGGCATCTCCACCGCAAAGGGTCTGGCGCACGGTGCCAATGTGCCGTTGCTGGGCGTGTCGACGCTCGATGCTTGCGCCTGGACGGCATGGAAGGCCGGCGTGCGCGGCAAGCTTGGTGTTCTTGCCGATGCCATGCGCGGCGAGGTGTACCCGGCGCTCTATGTGCTGGGGGATGAGGGCCCCGAGCGTCTGTTTGAGCGCGAGCGCGTGGTCAAGGCCGCCGTGGCGCTTGATGAGTGGCGCCAGACCGCGGACTGGGATCAGGTTCAGCTGACTGGTGACGGTCTCGTGCGTTATGGCAAACTGCTGGGCGAGGATGAGACGGCGCGCTGCGTGGAGCGAGACCTGTGGTGGCCCTCGGGCGAGGGCCTGCTGATGGCGCACGCCGCAGGCGATGGCGATCCGGCTCGCGTCTTGCCGATCTATACGCGCCTTTCGGACGCCGAGGAAAACGAGCGCAAGCGTCTGGGCCTTGCCGAGAGCGCGCAGAGTGAGGTGACAGGTGTTGCCGACGAGCTTGCCGGACGTCATCTGCAATTCCGCCCCATGGGCGCGGCGGATGCCGAGGGCGCGAGCGCACTGGAGACCGCCTGCTTTGAAGGCGCCGGACACGAGGCGTGGACGCCGGGCATGTTCCTGTCCGAGCTGGGCGAGGACGTTGCCGCGCCACGTAGCTGGTGGGTGGCGCACGACGACGGCCGTCTGCTGGGTCTTGCCGGCGGTATGGTCGTCGACGGGGACGTGCAGATTATGGACGTTGCCGTCGATCCGGCGCATCGCCGCGAGGGCATCGCCCGCAAGCTTCTGTCGCACGTGAGCTATGACGCGCAGATGCTCGGCTGCACCACGGCTTCGCTTGAGGTTGAGGACGGCAACGAGGCCGCAATTGCGCTCTATGCCGCTCTGGGCTTTACCGAGGCGGGTCGTCGCCGTGGCTATTACGGTGCCGGCAAGGATGCCATCGTCATGACGGCGCCGCTGCCCCTGGTGCTTCCTCTCGACAATGCCTCGCCCGAGCCGACGGCTGCCGAACAGCGTGTATGGCCGCTGCCCGCGCCCGAACGCACCGCTGAGGAGCGTGCCGAAATCGAGCGCCGCCGCCTGGTGCTTGCCATCGAGAGCTCCTGCGACGAGACAGCCGTGGCAATTATCGATGCGGATGGCAATATACTGGCCAACCAGGTGTCGACACAGATTGATTTTCATGCTCGCTTTGGCGGCGTGGTGCCCGAGATCGCCTCGCGCAAGCACGTTGAGGTCATCGTGAGCGTCGTGGACGCGGCACTCGAGGACGCCGCAGCGTCGCTGGGCCTTACGGGCGGAGCCATTGCACCAAGTGAGCTTGCCGCCGTGGGCGTGACGCAAGGTCCGGGCCTGGTGGGTGCCTTGGTGGTGGGTGTCGCCTTTGCCAAGGGCTTTGCGTATGCTGCCGGCAAACCGCTGGTGTGCGTCAATCATCTGGAGGGTCACCTGTTTGCCAACCTGTTGGCGCAGCCCGACCTCAAGCCGCCGTTTATCTTTACGCTTGTTTCGGGCGGGCACACCATGCTCGTGCACGTAAGGGCATGGGGCGACTACGAGGTGCTTGGCGAGACGCTTGACGACGCCGTGGGCGAAGCCTTCGACAAGGTGGCAAAGGCACTGGGCCTTGGCTATCCCGGAGGCCCCATCATCTCCAAGCTTGCCGAGACGGGCAACCCTAAGGCGATTGATTTCCCCCGCGCGCTGAACAGCAGGGGCGACTACCGCTTCTCGCTTTCGGGCCTCAAGACGGCGGTGACGCTCTACATCGAGCAGGAGACCAAGGCCGGGCGCACGATTCATCTGCCCGATTTGGCGGCTTCGTTTGAGGCGGCGGTCTTTGACGTGCAGTACAAGAAGGCCAAAAACGCCCTGCATGCTACCGGGTGCAAGGAGTATTGCATCGGCGGCGGCGTCTCGGCCAACCCGCATCTGCGCGAGATGATGATCAAGAAACTCGGGCGTCAGGGAATCCGCGTAACGGTGCCGCCCTTGTCTGCCTGCACCGATAACGCCGCCATGATCGCGGAGGTCGCTCGCCGTAAATTCGACCGAGGTGAAATCTCGCCGTTCGATGTCGACGCCGATCCAAACATGACGCTGTAGTCGTACGGGTGCGGTCCCCGACCGGAGGGGCCGGATATAAGGTTTCCTGCTCTACAGTCCTGCGCAAGACGAAGGCCACATTAAGTGGCCTTCTTTGCGTGAGGAACTCGCGATAAACCTTATATCCGGCCCCTCCGGTCGGGGACCTTTCTGTATCGATATAGCTTCTGAGCTGGTTCGGCGTCGACAGCGTCCGGCAAGGTTAGCCAGCCTGCATCGAATTTCCGGCGTGCTTTGGCTGAAAGAATAAGTTGGTGTGCGGAGCTTTGCTCCGCACATTTGGGATGGGAGCTCCTCGGGGGCGGGGCGGGCGCCTGCCGCCATATATGAACTTTATCGCGAGTTCCGCACGAACAGGAGGCCACTTAATGTGGCCTCCGTCGTGAGCAGGACTGTCCGAGCAGGAAAGTTCATATATGGCGGCAGACGCCCGCCCCGCCCCCGAGGAGCATCTCTCATGCAAAAACTGTCGTGGGGTAAAGTCCGAGGTCAGTGGCGTTTTATACCGAGAAATTCAAAAAAGTGGAAAATTCATTACATATTTGCGTTGACTTTAGGTAACTAAAGTTTCATACTCCTTTTCAACCACTGGGGGATGTGAACACGCACGGATCGTTCACATCATGATTGAAGAGGATTTCTTAGACATGTTCACGCATCAGCTAAACATTATCAGCGTAGTAATTATCTGATGCGGGTTAGCACATACAGCTAGCCCGTACGATAACGGGCGGCTGATGAAGATGAGGGCCGTCGAGCGCAACCGACGG
>DBFWDM010000155.1:0-8615 GCA_048484635.1 Collinsella sp. | reverse complement strand
CGTGAACTTCCTGAACATCTTCGAGGACCACGTGGCCGGCATCTTCGGTGCCACCCGTGCCCCGTTCTCCTTTAAGAAGCTTGCCAAGCAGGCCGCTCGCGACATGGAGGATCAGACTCTGGTGATCAACGGCGTCAACACGGCGCCGGCACTCTATACCATCCTTATCGCCGCCGACGACGATCCCATGCTCGCCCCGTTCTACCCCGAGCTTTCGCGCGAGGTCCGCGAGTTTGTGAAGGCGCAGGCCGAAAAGCGCCGCTATGTCTTTGTCGGCGAGCCCCTCGTGCGTTTTATGATCGATCCGCAGCTGCGCGCCGGCAAGTTCTCGGTCTTTGCTGAGAACGTCGATGCGCCCACGCTCGGCCGCCTGTACGAGGAAGAGCGCGCCTACCAAAACGGCCTGGGACAGAACAACTCGGCCGCAAGCCGCGCCGCCAGCGCCCCGCGCGCCGGCCAGCAGCAGTTTGCCGCCCCGCAGCAGCAGCGCCCCGCCGCCATGCCCCAGCAGCAGCCGACGCCTCGCGCCGCCGCTCCCGACCCGCTTGCCGTGGCAGACCCCTTCGCGCCTAGCGTCCCCGACCCCGCCGCCGCACCCATCCCGGTGCCGCAGACCGTCTCGCGCGACGCGCTTGCCGGCATGGGCGGAGCCGCCGCGACCGGTGCCGCCGTGGACCTAGGCGCCGCAGCCGGCATCGCTTCCAACATGGCGAGCACTCGCGCCCCGCAGCGCCCGCTCGCCCAGCTCGTCGACGTCGTGAGCGGCGAGAGCCATAGCATCACCTCCGCACAGGTGACCATCGGTCGCGAGCGCTCAGTTTCCGACATTGCCCTGCGCGACCCCAACGTGTCGCGCCGCCACGCCCAGCTCACCTTTACGGGCTCGGATTGGTCGATCGAGGATCTCAATTCCACCAACGGCACGCTCGTCAACAACCGCCGCATTACGCGCTGCCCGCTGCGCAACGGCGATCTGCTGACGTTTGGCCTGAGCACCTTTGAATTTAGGGGATAGTCGCTTATGAACATCGATATCGTCCTTTTTGCAGGCCGCATCGTCCTGGTCGCCCTGCTCTATATCTTCCTATTCGCCGTCATGAAGACCGGCGTGGGACTTGTGCGCGGACAGCGCCGCGACTCGGCTATCTGGACGATCGATGTGGACAAGGGTCCGCGCGGTATCCGCGGCATCCACGTTGACATGCTCGGCCCCGTCATCGTCGGTCGCTCGCCATCTTCGGACATCTGCATCAACGAACCATTCGTCTCGGCCTCGCATGCGCGCTTTTCGCTGCAGGGCCCGGCGCTCATCATCGAGGACCTCAACTCGCTTAACGGCACGCTCGTCAACGGCCGCCAGCTGGTGGAGCCCGCGACGCTGCGCGAAGGCGACGAAGTCCAGATTGGCGACGTGGTCATGAAGGTGAACCGTCGATGATCGACGAGGAGAACAAGTCCGCAACTATGACCGAGGCACCGGCCGCCGCCACAGCTGCGCCGGCCCACGCCGCTCCAGCGGGCTCCGCACCCGTGGAACCCGAGGACACCGTGTTCTCCCTGCCTCTTTCGCATGTAACGCATGATATTTCGGATCTCGCCGATAACGAGGACGAAGATGATGCCGCAGCGGCGCCCATCGGCGCACATGCTGCGGAACAGCCCACAGCGCCCGAAGCAACCCCGGCGCCAGCTCACTTTGCAGAGCCCGTCGCCGCGGCAATCAACGAGAGCGCTGCGGCGTTTGCGGCACCCGAGCCCGCCGCGCCGGCGTTTCCCATAGCCCCGGCATCCGAGGTTGCGCCCGCGTCTACGCCGGCGCCCGAGCCTATAGACGTCAGCCCGCAAGACGACGAGTCGACCGCCCGCGTGTCCGAGGAGCCCGGCTCCCCGGACACCGGCGACTCCGAATCAAACGCCGAGACAAGCACCGTCTCTCCCGGTGACACCGCCGAAATCGACGTTGCCGCCGTTGAGGCCAAGCTCAAAGACCCCGGCTCGACCATGAGCTTTGAGCCCCTGACCGAGGAGCGCATCGAGACCGACTCGACCTATGATGCCGGCACCACCACGCAACTCATGTGGGGCGCCCGCTCCGACGTTGGCTGCGTGCGCCCGCACAATGAGGATTCCTACCTGGTGCAGTCGCCGCTCTTTTGCGTATGCGACGGCATGGGTGGTCACGCCGCCGGCGAGGTAGCCTCTTCCATCGCCGTCGAGACTATTGCCAAGACGGCCCCACAGTCCGCCGACGCAGCACGCCTGGCCGCAGCCGTCGAGGCAGCCAACGCCGCCGTAATCGAGGCGGCCCTGAACGGCCTGGGCAAGCCCGGCATGGGCTGCACAGCCACCTGCGCCTACATCGAAAACGACACGCTCGCCATCGCCCACGTGGGCGACTCTCGCGCCTATCTGCTCCACGAGGGCACGCTCATCCGCGTGACCCGCGACCACTCCTACGTGGAGGAGCTCGTGGACGCCGGCGAGATCACGGCAGACGAGGCTCGCGTCCACCCCAACCGTTCGGTCATCACCCGCGCACTGGGCTCGGACCCCGCCATGTATGCCGACCACTTCACTCTGCATATCGAGGAAGGCGACCGCCTGATCCTGTGCTCCGACGGCCTCTCGAGCATGATTCCCGATAGCGATATCGAGAACATCGCCACGCAGTCCTCAACCGCGCAAATCTGCGTCGACAACCTAGTGGACGCGGCGCTTGCCGCCGGCGGCCACGACAACGTGACCGTAGTAGTCGTTGACCTGGTTGACGATGGTGTTATGCGCGAGGCGCAACGCGTGCGTCGCCGCAACGTTACTATCGCCGCCATCCTGGCCCTCGTCTTTGTGCTGGCAGCTGGCATCTGGGCCTACACGGGTGTCACCGGCTCGTACTACCTGGGTACCTACCAGGGCAATGTCGCCGTCTGGCGCGGCCTGCCCGGCAAGCCACTCGGACTCAAGCTCCACTGGCTCGAAAGCGAAACCAGTATCAAGCTGTCCGACCTGCCCGAAGACACGCAAAACCGCCTCAAGGCGGGCATTCCGCAAACAAGTGTCGACGATGCGCAGGACACGATATCCAAGTACCGCCACCAGATCGACGAGGAGCAGACCCGCCAGGTGATCGACGCGCAAACGATTCGCGACAACACCAATCAGGGATCGACCTCCGAATCAGATTCCGAGAAAACCGCCGAACAGTCCGCCGAGGCCGAAGCCTCCGATAAGAATTAGAAAGGGAGTGCCGCTTATGAGTCGCCGCAACACCGAGCTGCTCTTGCTCATCGCCTCGGCGTTCCCCGTCATCCTGCTGTATGCGATGTACGTCCTCACCGCGGGCGCTGCCATCTCCTTTGAGACGCTCGCCGTACCGATCGGCCTCTTTGCCGCCTTTGCCGCGGCCCACATTGCCGTGCGCATCTTGGCGCCCGGTGCCGACCCCGCCATCCTGCCCATCGTATTTATACTTTCGGGCATCGGCATCACGTTCGTGACGCGTCTCGCCCCCGCTCTCGCCATCTCACAGCTCATCATCCTGTTTGTCTCGGTGGCGCTCATGGTGGGAACGCTTGCACTAGTCAAAAACCTCGACGTGGTCATGCGCTACAAGTACACCTTTGGCATCATCGGCATCATTCTGCTGATGCTGCCTATCTTTATCGGCACCACGATCTCGGGCTCCAAGCTGTGGATTCGCATCGCGGGCTTTACCATCCAGCCCGGCGAGTTCGCCAAGGTCTTTATCGTCCTGTTCCTGGCCGGGTACCTGGCCGAGAACCGCGAGTTGCTCTCCATCTCCAACCGCAAGATCCTGGGCTTTAAGATCCCTCGTCTGCGACTGCTGCTGCCGCTGTTTGCCGTGTGGGGTGTGTGCCTGCTCGTCGTCGTCTTCGAACGCGACCTGGGTTCGGCCGTGCTGTTCTACACCATCTTCTTGCTGATGCTCTACGTTGCCACGGGACGATTCTCGTATGTCGTTATCGGTCTTGCGCTCTTGGCCGTTGGAGCCGTGGGCGCCTACAAGTTCCTGTCGCACGTTCAGGTGCGTTTCCAGGTTTGGGTCGATCCGTTTAAGGACGCCCAGGGCCAGGGCTACCAGATCGTCCAGTCGCTCTTCTCGCTTGCCGATGGCGGTCTGGTCGGTGTTGGCATCGGCAACGGCATGGCCAACAACATCCCTGTCGTCGAGTCCGATTTTATCTTCTCGGCTATCGGCGAGGAGATGGGCCTTTTGGGCGGCGGCGCCGTGCTCATCCTGTTTATGCTCTTTGCCGTGCGTGGCCTCACCACGGCTGCCCGCGCTAAATCCGACCTCGCCGCCTTTAGTGCCACAGGCCTTACGGCCGCCATCAGCTTCCAGGCCTTCTTGATCGTTGGCGGCGTAACCCGCCTGATCCCGCTGACCGGCGTCACCCTGCCCTTTATGAGCCAGGGCGGCTCCTCTCTGCTGGCAAGCTTTATCATCGTAGCGCTCCTGCTGCGCGCCGGTGACGAGGCGACCGGACGCGAGGCCGAGCTTACCGGCACCGGCACCATGGCCGCCATCACCGATGATCAGGTCGCATCTGCCGCCGCCCCGACGGGCACGCGCTTTGCCACCTCGTCTTCCTACGGCAGCGGCAGCCATTCCATCGGCTCGCGTATGCGCCGTCGCCTGCTCGACACGCCTGAATCCGGTGTGCTCGGCCGCGTTGCGCTCGCCAACCGTCTAACCCGCGCGGTGCTCGCCTTTACGGCGCTGTTCGCCATCCTTATCGGCAACCTCACCTATGTCCAGGTCATTAAGGCCAAGGACTATCAGGACATGCCGACCAACAACCACACCATCGCCCGCTCCAAGTACATCCAGCGCGGCTCCATCATCACGTCCGACGGCGTGACGCTGGCCGAGTCGCTGCAGCAGGAGGACGGCACCTACGTACGCTCCTACCCCAACGGTAACCTGGCAGCGCACGTGGTTGGCTACGTGAGCCAGCAGTATGGCACCACCGCCATCGAGAGCGTCATGAACGACACGCTCACCGGTTCTAAGGACTACTCCAGCTGGAACAACGCCATCGCGTCGCTCGCGGGCCAGACCCAGCCGGGCAACACCGCCAAGCTCACCATCGACTCGCGCATCCAGACGGCGGCCGAGCAGGCACTCAAGGGCTTTAAGGGCGCTGTAGTGGTCATCGACCCGCGTACCGGCGCGGTGCTCGCATGTGCCAGCTCGCCCACCTACGACAACACCAACATCGATGCCCTGCTGCAGACGGGCGGCGGCGAGGACGGCTCCATGTACGACCGCGCCATGGACGCGCTGTACACCCCGGGTTCCACCTTTAAGGTCGTCACGCTTTCCGCGGCACTCGAGACCGGTACCGCCAGCCTTACCAGCACCTACCAGGCGCCCGGCTCCATGGACATCGGCAACGCACCAGTCACCAACTATGCCAACGAGAGCTACGGCACCATCAGCCTGCAGCAGGCCTTTGCCGTGTCCTCCAACGTCGTCTTTGGCCAGGTGGCAAACGAAGTTGGCGCAAACACGCTCGTGCAGTTTGCCAACGCCTTTGGCTACGGCCAAAAGCTCGGCCAGGACCTGACCTCCGCGGCCTCCATCATGGCCGACCCGTCGCTCATGACCGAGTGGGAGACCGCCTGGGCCGGCGCCGGCCAGCCTGTCGGCATGGACCATACGCCCGGCCCGCAGACCACGGTCATGCAAAACGCCGTGATTGCCGCCGCCATCGCTAACAGTGGCGTGGTCATGGACCCGTACTTTGTAGCCCAAGTGCTCGCACCGGACGGAACCGTGGTCAAGACCACGCAGTCCCGCTCGCTGGGCCAGGCCGTCAGCTCTGCCACGGCCGACCAGGTCAAGCAGGCCATGCTCGCCGTCTTCCAGTCCGGCACCGGCACCGATGCCCAGATTCCGGGCGTCAAGGTCGCCGGCAAGACCGGCTCGGCCGAGATTGGCGGCACCAACGTCAACTCGATGTTCGTTGGCTTTGCACCTTACGATTCACCCACGGTCGCCATCTCGGTGGCCTTAGAGGATTACGACAAGCATGACGTCAAGGCCGCCAAGATCGCCGGCATCGTCCTGACCGCGGCGCTTGCCGCACAGGGAGCGTGATGCCCATGATCGAATCGGACACCCAAGGCGCGCCGCGGCCGAAGAGTTAGCGGCAACGCGCCACACGGCCCCAGCGGCCACATCATAGGTACTACACACATCGTTGAGCGAATAGCTATGTTAGGAGCAGGAATGGAACAGAGGGTCCTCGGGGGAAGATACCTCCTCAAGGATAAGGTGGGAACAGGCGGCATGGCGACCGTCTACCGTGCACAGGACCAGGTTCTCGACCGCACGGTAGCCGTCAAGATCATGCTGCCGCAGTATGCTGGCGACGCGACCTTCGCCGCACGCTTTAAGCAGGAGGCCCAGGCAGCAGCCGGTCTCTCCTCCCCCTATATCGTGGGCGTCTACGATTGGGGCAAGGACGGCGACACCTATTACATCGTCATGGAGTACCTGCGCGGCACCGACCTTAAGAGCGGCATCAAGAGCCACGGCGCCCTCGACCCCAAGAAGGTCGCCCAGATCGGCTCGCAGATCAGCTCCGCGCTTTCGGTCGCCCACAAGCACGAGATCATCCACCGCGACATTAAGCCGCAGAACATCATGGTGCTGCCCGACGGCAACATCAAGGTGATGGACTTTGGCATTGCGCGCGCCAAGAACAGCCACCTCACGCAAGACAACAACGTGCTGGGAACCGCCCACTACGTCAGCCCCGAGCAGACCCGTGGTCAGGACCTCGGCCCCACCTCGGATATCTACTCGCTGGGCGTCGTAATGTATGAATGCGCCACCGGCCGCGTTCCCTTTGACGGTGACGACGCTATCTCGGTCGCACTCAAGCAGGTCAACGAGTTGCCTATTCCGCCGAGCCAGATCAACTCCGGTGTCGACGCCGACCTTGAGCGCATCATCCTCAAGTGCATGGAGAAGGACCCCGCAAACCGCTTCCAGACCGCCGACGAGCTGCGTGAGGTGCTCAACAGCTACCTGTCGGGCCGTGCCGTCAACGTCTCGGAGCCCACGCGCATCATCGGTGCCCCCGGTGAGTTGGGCGCCACCAAGACTCGTGAGCTTTCCGATCAGACGCGCGCCATGGTGCGTCCTGTCTCGGGCGTGAGCGGCCAGAATACCGCCCGTAGCTCGGTTTCGGGCTCCACCGGCTCCTACGAGGTCGAAGAGCCCAAATCCAACAAGAACAAGATCATCGCCGCCGTGGTGGCAGCGGTTGCCGTCATCGGCATCGTGGTGGCCTTTGCCACAGGACTCTTTGGCGGCGAGCAGGTCGCCGTGCCCGACGTACTGGGCAAGGACCAGCAGACTGCCGTCGAGCTGATCAAGGAAGCCGGCCTCGAGGTCGGCACCATCGACCAAAGCTACAACGACGATGTCGACGAGGGCAAGGTCGCCGAGCAGACGCCCAACGGCAACACCAAGAAGGCCAAGGGCACTAAGGTGAACCTGGTAATCTCCAAGGGCCCCAAGCCCTCTGAGAAGGTTGAGGTTCCCCAGCTTGTCGGCCTGACCAAGGACCAGGCAGAAGCCGCGCTGGCAAGCGTTGGCCTGAAGGGCAACGCCTCCGAGGAGGCCAACGAGGCCGATGAGGGCCAGGTCTTTGAGCAGGGCACCGGAGCCGGTAAGGAAGTCGCGAAGGGCACGACCATCTCGTACAAGGTCTCGAGCGGCCCGGATACCACGTCCGTCCCCGACCTGACCGACATGACCGAGGCCCAGGCGCGCAACGCCCTCGATATGGCAGGTTTTGGCGTCGACGTGAGCTACCAGGAGAACGACTCTGTTACCGAGGGCACCGTGATCAGCTGGAACCCCAGCGGTAAGCAGAAGCCCGGCGCCACGATTACCGTCGTCATTGCCAAGAAGTCCGGCAAGGCCACCGTCCCGGGCAACCTGTACGGCAAGAGCATTTCCGCCGCCGTTACCGCGCTCAACAACGCCGGTTTCTATAACATTGGCTTCTGTGACCAGAACGGCAATCCCGTGAGCGGTAACGAGGATGCCACCGTTACGGGCGTCTCCCCCACCGGCAAGCAGTCCACCGACAGCACGATCACGCTAACAGTCGCACTTTCTGGCTCGGGTTCGGGCTCTGGCTCGGGCACGGGTGACGATTCCGGTACGACCAACTAGTCGCCACCCCACCACTCATCACAGCTTTCGCCGCAAACATATTCGCTCACAGGCGCCCGCTTGCTCCCCCAGCAAGCGGGCGCTTTCTTTATCTGAAGCAGCGAATACTACGGCATGCCTTAAACCAAAAGAGCCCGGCACCGTAACGGTACCGGGCTCGATATTCCTCTGGTGCCCCCGGGCGGATTCGAAAACTCCCCCGCGGGGAAATGAGTGACGCGGGTGTCGACGGCTCGAATCCACCGGCAGTCCCCACAAATGTTAGCGTCAATATAATTTTCACCATTTCCACCAACGCATTTTCGCCAATCGCGCCAACGCGGATACACCGGATTCGCCAACGCGGATGTGCCGCTTTCGGCGCCTAGGCGCCCTCCTCCTTCCCGTCCTCACCGCCGAT
>DBFWDM010000154.1:0-1615 GCA_048484635.1 Collinsella sp. | reverse complement strand
CTCGGGAGCGTCGGTGAACCAGGCGTCGGAGCCCTTCTCGTGGAAGAGCTTGATGACGGCGTCGAGCGTGGCGTCGTTCATGACCTTCTCGCCGCAGTCGGCGCAAGTGTAGCTGGGGATAGGCACGCCCCAGTTGCGCTGGCGGCTGATGCACCAGTCGGGACGCTGCTCGACCATGGCGCCAATGCGGTTGGCGGCATGGGCCGGATACCACTTGACGTTCTCGCGGACCTCCTTGCCAGCCAGCTCACGCAGACCCGTCTTGTCCATCGAGACGAACCACTGGTCGGTAGCACGGAAGAGCACCGGGTGCTTGCAGCGCCAGCAGTGCGGATAGCTGTGCGTGATCTTCTTCTCGAGGACCAGGGTGCCGCGCTCGCGCAGGAACTCGATGATATGCGGGTTGGCCTCGTCGGTATCCATGCCGCTGAAGGGGCCGCCGGTACCAAACTCCTCACCGGTGTAGAACTTGCCGTCGTCATCGACCGGCATGCAGATGTCGGTGATGCCCTCCTTGAGGCAGGCAAAGTAGTCGTCGACGCCGTGGCCGGGCGAGTTGTGGACGATACCGGTACCGTCATCGACACCGACGTAATCGGCCAACAGGGCAACGCCCTCGACACCGTCAAAGATCGGCTGCTTATAGTGAATGTGATGGAAGGTCTCGGCGGGAACCACATAGGGCTTGCCGTCGGCCACAACCGGGGTGTACTCCCAGCCAAACTCCTCGCAGCACTTGGGAGCCAGGTCCTCGAGCATGACCTCGGCGCGGCCGTCGTGCTCAACGGCGACGTAGGCGGCACCGGGCTTGAGAGAAACTGCCTGGTCGGAGGGGATGGTCCACGGCGTAGTCGTCCAGATGATAAAGTCGACTGGACCATCGAAGTTCTCGAGGCCAGCGGGCTTGGAAGTCATCTCAAAGCGCACGAAGATGGACGGGCTCGTCTCGTCGGAGTACTCGATCTCTGCCTCGGCGAGTGCGGTGTGGCAGTGCTTGCACCAGTGAACCGGCTTGTGGCCGCGATAGATCATGCCCTTATCGAACATGGCCTTGAAGACCTCAATGTCGGCGGCGTCATGCTGGTGATAGAGCGTCAGGTAGGGGTTGTCCCAGTCGCCGAGCACGCCCAGACGACGGAAGCCGGCCTTCTGCAGCTCGATGTTCTCGACAGCGAACTCGTTGCAGAGCTCACGAATCTTGGCCGTGGGGGTCTGGTTGAACTTCTCGGTGCCGAGCTTCTCCTCAACCTTGTGCTCGATCGGCTGGCCATGGCAGTCCCAACCGGGGACATAGGGAACCTCATAGCCCTGCATCATCCAGTAGCGGTTGATCATGTCCTTGGAGATCTTGTTCATGGCATGGCCGATGTGGATCGGACCGTTGGCGTACGGAGGGCCGTCGTGCAGCACGAACTTCTTGTGACCCTCGTTCTTCTTCAGAACCTGCTCGTAGACCTTGTTGTCCTGCCAGTCCTTGAGTCGCTTGGGCTCGGACTTGGAAAGACCGGCACGCATGGGAAAACCGGTCTTGGGCAGATTCATCGTCTGCTTGTACTCGTTTGCCACGGTACCCCTTTCATGTCGTGGGCGCGCACGCCCGTTGGGCACCAAAAAA
>DBFWDM010000153.1:0-1716 GCA_048484635.1 Collinsella sp. | reverse complement strand
CCGCCGTTCTGCATACGCTCGTAGTTCCACGAGCCCTGAAGGAACTGATGACGGAAGCAAACCTTCTTGCGGTCAGCCTTGGTGAGCTGAATCTTGTTCTCTGCCATATGTATCACTCCCCTCCTACTCGTAATCGTTCAGAATGTCGCCGAGCGGGTCGCCGGAGCCACCGCCCATGCCGCCACCCTGCTTGGCCAGATCCTTAAGGCCAAGGTAGATGAGGGCAAGGGAGATGCCGATGAGACCAAGGGCGATCAGCGTGAGCTGAGGGATGGCAGCAAGGACAAAGCCGAGGACGAAGAACGGCCAGGTCTCCTTGGTGGCCATCATGTTGATGACCATGGCGTAACCGACGGAAGCGACCATGCCGCCGCCGACAGCCATGCCGCCGGACAGCCAGTCGGGCATAGCGTTAAGCGCGTTGGTAACGGCCTCGGCCGGGATGACGCACAGAAGCACTGCCGGGATGGCGATACGAAGGCCCTGCATGAGGATGGCAGCATACTGCCAGCGCTCGATGCCGGAGAAGTCGCCCTTCTCGGCGCAACCGTCCATGGCGTGAGCGATAGCGGTAGCAATGGTACGGCAGATCATGGTCAGGAACAGACCAGCGACCGACAGCGGGACGGCGACGGCGATAGCGGTGGTAACGGCCTTGGCCGAATCGGTGGCGCCACCGTTGAGGGCGAGCACCATGATGATCGAAGAAGCGACCGAGGCCAGAGCGGCGTCAGGCGCGACAGCGGCGCCGACGTTAGCCCAGCCAAGGGCCATCATCTGGAGCGAACCGCCCAGGAGGATGCCCTCCTGAAGGTGACCGGTTACGAGACCGATAAGCGTGCATGCCACGAGCGGCTGATGGAACTGGAACTCATCCAGAATGCCTTCCATACCGGCAAGCAACGCGACAATCGCAACAAGCAGAATAGTGATTGCAGACATGTATCGGACCCTCCTTTACTATGCTTGAGCGGCCAGTTCGGCCTTAGCTTTCTTCAACATGGCGTCGAGATCCTCGGAGGAATCCGAAGGAACCTTGCGGACCTCGAACTTGACGCCCTTGGCCTTGAGGGCCTCGAGAGTCTTAACGTCATCATCGCCCATGGCGACGGCGTTGGTGACGACGACCTTGCCCTTGGAGTGAGCCATGGAACCGATGTTGACTTCCTTGATGTCGACACCGGCCTCGATGGCCTTGAGCAGATCCTGCGGGTTCTCAAAGAGCAGCATGGCCTTGGTGTCACCAAAGCGCGTGTCCTTGACGACCTCGGCCATCTTCTTGATGGGCACGACGTTGGCATGGACTCCCGGAGGGGCAGCCTGCTCGATCATGGTCTTGCGGAGCTCGTCGTGAGCAACGCCGTCGGAAACCACGATGATGCGGTTGGGGTTGATCTGCTTGGTCCACGTGGTGGCCACCTGACCATGAAGCAGACGGGTGTCGATACGGACGTGGGCGATCTTGATGTGCCCATCGCCGATGACCGTTCCCGGAGGGATGGCGCCTGCAGGAGCAGCGGCGGCCGCAGCCGGCTTCTTCTCCTCGGGCTCCAGAGACTCGGGCTTGACGCGCACGCCAGCCTTAGCCTCAGTCACGAGATGTTTTGCGATCGCATGTGCAGTGTTCTTTGCGTCAAAGCGCTGCGAATATGCCTCGATGAGCATAGGCAGGTTGACACCGGTGACGATAGCCCAGGAATCGTGGCCCTCGATGAG
>DBFWDM010000152.1:0-23269 GCA_048484635.1 Collinsella sp. | reverse complement strand
TCCGAACCCGGAAGCTAAGCCCCATCGCGCCGAGAGTACTGCGGGGTCAGCCCGTGGGAGGCCAGGGCGCCGCTGACCGGTGGACGGCACCGAGCCGTCATCGAACTTAGAAGGGGGAGGCCTCGCGGCCTCCCCCTTTTTTGCGTTATATACACGTTGTGCTTTGGGACATAGCTCCCCCGTATGTGCTCTTACTGTTTGGCTGTATTTTGAGTCCCTCTAGTGTATTTGAGCGATAATTACTCGCATTGGCGTTAGGGAGGGCTTGATGTTTACCGTATTTGTCTTGGGCAATATTGCTTCTGGTAAGTCGACTGCCTGCCGCTATTTCGAATCTTGTGGCGCTTTGCTTATCGATCTGGATGAGCTTGCAAAATCGCTGTACGTGCCGGGCTCTGATATCGTCAATGCTCTCGCGGATGAATTCGGTTGGGGCATTTTGGATGAGGAAGGCGGCATTCGCCGCAGTATCCTCGCTTCTCGAGCTTTCGCTTCTCCTGATTCGGTCGCACGGCTCAATGGCATCGTGCACCCCGTTCTCATTGAACAGCTTTCGCTTAGGATTCTCGATCCGATTTGTTGTACGGTTTCATCTCCCCGTTATCCTTTTGCGGTGGTCGAGGTTTCTGCTCCGACTGGTTTTGAGGATGCATTTGGCTTGGCTGATGAAATTTTGGTCATCAGCGCCCCTTTGTCAGTTCGTCGCGAGCGCGCTATTCAACGTGGCATGGAGCCATCTGATTTCGATGCCCGTTCTGCTTGCCAGCCCGAAGAATCTGCGCTGTGCAATCTCGCTACAACTGTGATTGACAATGTGGCAGACGATAACTCGCTCTTTGAACAACTGGACGCATGGCTTTCGCGCCATGGGTTCGGGGATGTAGTGGATAAGGAGGAGGCCGATGCCTAAGACACGTTTCCTTACGTGGTATCGCCTTATGCCGCTGGCTGCCGCTTTTATCTTCGGCCTAATCTCATTCGTCTACTCGTGTGCTCCTGCCGCTTTCTTTAAGCCGCTGTATCCGATTGACTACGAGGCGTATGTAAAGCAATCCAGTATTTCGCATAATCTGGATCCGTATCTGGTGTGCGCTGTCATTAAGTCGGAATCGAACTGGGATCCCGAGGCCGAGTCGAATCAGGGTGCTCAGGGATTGATGCAGCTGATGCCCGAGACTGCCCAGGATATGATTGCCAAGGGCCTTGTCGATGGTGGGGAGTATTCGGCCGACAACCTTAACGATCCGGCTACGAATATCGAGTTTGGCTGCGCATACCTCTCGTATCTTCTCGCCTATTTCAACGGGTCGACGGATAGTGCCATTGCCGCCTATAACGCCGGCATGGGCAATGTCGACGGATGGGCGCAGCAGGGTACGTCGCTTCATAATGCAATTACCTTTCCCGAGACGCAGGCGTATCTGATTCGTGTCAATAATGCCTGGGCTCGCTACAAGACCCTCTATCCCGATCGGTTCGTATAGGACTATGCCTGCCGCCTGCGTATACTGCAGATATATGAGTTAGGAGTATCCATGGCGGAATTTGAAGTAGAACGCGTTGGTGGTGAACTTAAGCGCTTTGGCGTTGAAGGCTCTGACGTGCCGTTTAAGGTCGTTTCTCCCTATGAGCCTGCCGGTTCCCAGCCTAAAGCCATTGAGTCGCTTGTGCAGGGCGTGAGGGACGGAGACCGCTATCAGGTTTTGCTGGGCGTGACTGGTTCGGGCAAGACCTTCACGATGGCAAAGACTATTGAGGCCCTGGGAAAGCCGACGCTGCTCATGGCTCCGAATAAAACGCTCGCTGCTCAGCTTGCGAGCGAGCTCAAAGAGTTCTTTCCCAATAACGCTGTGGTCTACTTTGTCTCGTATTACGACTACTATCAGCCCGAGGCGTATGTGCCGCAAAGCGATACATATATCGAGAAAGACTCCTCGATTAACGAAGAGGTCGAGATGCTGCGCCATCAGGCGACCGCGTCACTGCTCTCTCGACGTGATGTGATCGTTGTCGCATCGGTCTCGTGTATCTATGGCATTGGCTCTCCTGAGGACTATGCGGGTCTGGCTCCAAACGTCGACAAGAAGGTGCCGCTCGAGCGCGATGACTTTATCCATGCGCTTATCGACATTCAATATGATCGCAATGACTATGACCTGGCGCGTGGCACGTTCCGCGTGCGCGGCGATGTTGTCGACGTGTATCCGCCTTATGCTGAGCATCCGTTGCGGTTTGAGTTCTTTGGCGACGAGGTCGAGCTGATTGCCGAGATCGATGAGGTCACCGGTGAGATGCTTCGTGAGTACGAGGCCATCCCCGTATGGCCGGCATCACACTATGTGACCGAGAAGCCGAAGGTCAAGGCGGCTCTGAAATCGATCAGCGAAGAGTGCGAGAAGCGCGTGGCGGAGCTCAAGGCGACCGACAAGTTGCTCGAGGCGCAGCGTCTGCAGCAGCGCACCGATTATGATCTTGAGATGCTCGAGACGATGGGCTTTTGCAATGGCATCGAGAACTACTCGCGTCATCTGGACGGTCGCAAGCCGGGTGAGCCGCCGTTTACCCTAATCGATTACTTTCCCAAGGATATGCTCTGCATCATCGATGAGAGCCATGTGACGGTGCCGCAGATTCGCGGCATGCACGAAGGTGACCGCTCGCGTAAGGTGACGCTGGTGGAACACGGTTTTCGCCTGCCCTCGGCGCTCGATAACCGCCCGCTTCGTTTCGATGAGTTTGAGGCAAGGATACCCCAGTTCATCTACGTTTCGGCAACACCGGGCGACTATGAGCTGCGGGTTAGCCAGAACGACGTTGAGCAGATTATTCGTCCGACCGGTCTGCTCGATCCCAAGATCGATGTGCGTCCGGTTCGCGGTCAGATTGACGATCTTGAGGACGAGATTCGCGAGCGCGTTGCCCGCAAGGAGCGCGTGCTGGTGACCACGTTGACCAAGCGCATGGCCGAGGACCTGACCGACCATCTGCTTGATGCGGGCATTAAGGTCAATTACATGCATTCTGATACGGCGACAATGGACCGTGTCGAGATCCTGCGAACGCTGCGCGAGGGCAAGATCGATGTTCTCGTTGGCATCAACCTGCTTCGCGAGGGCTTGGATCTTCCCGAGGTCTCACTGGTGGCAATTCTCGATGCCGATAAGGAAGGATTCTTGCGCAACCGCCGTTCGCTGATTCAGACGATTGGCCGCGCGGCCCGTAACGCCGATGGCGAAGTCATCATGTATGCGGACGTTGTGACCGATTCGATGAAAGAGGCCATCGAGGAGACGCAGCGCCGTCGCGAGATTCAGATGGCATATAACGAAGAGCATGGCATTGTGCCCAAGACAGTGCGCAAGGCCATCAACGACATCTCAAGTTTTATTGCCGAGGCCGAAAAAACTGTGGGTTCCAAGGGGCGCTCGAAGGGCGACTCTCTTGGTCATGGCGCATTCTATACGCCCGATGAGTCGGGCGAGGGCGGCGTGCCGGAAACGGTGGCGCCCGAGCAGACACTTGCGGAGCAGTTGGAAGAACTGCCGCATGACGAGCTTGTGCGGATCGTCGAAACCATGGAAGAGGATATGCGCAACGCTTCTGCCGCCATGGACTTTGAGGGGGCGGCGCGCCTGCGCGATGCCGTCGTTCAGATTCGGGCGATGCTCGAGGGCGCGTCTGAGGACGAGACGATCGAGCGCTTACGTTCGCAGGCCCGCAAGGGTTCCACGTTCGCATCGGGCAGAAAACGCCAGGGTACACGGTTTAAGAAATAGCGAACAGGCCCCGAGTCCCCTGTGGAGCTCGGGGCCTGTGTCTTTTGCGCGCAGAAATTCGTGCGTTAGAGGTCCGCGATCAGGGCTTCGGCACAACGGATGCCGTCGGTGGCCGCGCTCATGATGCCGCCGGCATATCCAGCTCCCTCGCCACAAGGGTAGAGGCCCGGGGTCGACACGGCATGGCACGTTCGGTCTCGGGTGACAGTGACAGGTGAGCTCGAACGAGTCTCCACGCCGGTAAGAACGGCATCGGGACGGTCGTAGCCTCGTAGCTTTTTTCCGAGTAGGGGAAGTCCCAGGCGGAGCGACTCGACGATATGCTGCGGTAGGGCTTCGTCAATTGCCGTCCAGGTCACACCGAGCGGATAGGTGGGCTTTACCTTTCCGGGCGCCTTACTGGCGCGTCCTGCGAGGAAATCTCCGACGAGTTGTGCCGGTGCGTTCCAGTTGGAACCGCCCAGGCGATAGGCGGCCGCCTCGCAGGCACGCTGGAGCTCGATGCCGGCGAGCGGGTCATCGTTGGGAAGGTCCTCAGGCGTGACGTTAACGAGCAGGGCGGCATTTGCGTTGCGTCCGTCGCGGGCATTGAGACTAGCCCCGTTGACGCACAGATGGCACGGTTCTGAAGAGGCGGCAACAACCTGTCCGCCGGGGCACATGCAAAACGAGAACACGCTGCGGCCGTTGGGAAGATGGGCAACAAGTTTGTAGGGGGCCGCCCCGAGCGCTGGATGTCCCGCCGAGGCTCCATATTGGGCTCTGTCGATGTCGCGTTGCGGATGCTCGATGCGAACGCCCATGGCAAAGGTCTTTTGTGCGAGGGCCACGTTGTGGTCCTTAAGGAGCTCAAAAATATCGCGAGCAGAATGCCCGCAGGCGAGGATGAGGTGCTTTGTCTCGATTGGCTCGTAAGCGGCGTCTTGGGACGATTGGACATCAATACCGGTGATGGCGCCAGACGCGTCGATGCGAATGTCGACGAGCTTCGTTCGATAACGGACGACACCTCCGAGCTGCTCGATGCGCTGGGATATAGCGGTGACAACCTTGGGAAGGATGTCGGAGCCAATGTGCGGCTTGGCATCCCACAGAATATCGCGGGGCGCACCCGCCTCGACGAAGGTTTCGAGGATAAGGCGATGGGCGGGATTTTTTGTTCCCGTATTGAGCTTGCCGTCCGAGAAGGTCCCCGCGCCGCCCAGACCAAACTGAATATTGCTCTCGGGGTCGAGGATGCGCTCCTTTAGAAAGAGGTCGATCGTCTGCGAGCGGCGAAATGCCGGGTCGCCGCGCTCGATAAGCAAGGGCTTAAGACCTGCTTTGGCGAGCGTGAGCGCAGCGAAAAGGCCGGCGCATCCGGCGCCGACAACGACAGGGCGTTCTTGAGGTGCGTCGGAGACGGGGGAGGGGAATGAAGGCTCATCGTCTTCTATCGCGCGTACGCGCGAGCGGTCACGCTCGGCAACGCTGTCGACCGCTTCTCGCTCGAGGTGGGGACTAGTCAGCTCAACACGAAAGCTCAGGATAAAATGGACGTCTCGTTTTTTGCGAGCGTCGATTGACTTGCGGTGGAGTTCGATGGACTTGATCTCGGAGTCCTTGCAACGTAGGATGCGCTTGGCGACTCGCTTGCCAACAATGAGGCAGGTATTTTCATCGCCGGCTTCATCGAGCGACGCGTTGACTTGGGTGATTTCGATCATCGAGGTCTCCTTAGAGGCAAGAAAGAGGCCGTCCGGTATCCCAGACGGCCCGAATGCGTTTTTGATTATAGACTGCGCGGCTACAGGCTGCTTGCAGCGCGAATGCCCGAGAGCCAGGCCCACGCAAGGTTAAAGCCTCCGCAATCGGCGTCGATGTCGAGCGCTTCGCCGCAGACGTAAAGCGGGGCGTCGACAACGCTGCGCGCGCGTAGACTGGGTGTTGAGATGCTCTCGACAGATACGCCACCACGCGTGACCTGCGCCGAGCGCTCCTCGGCTGTTCCCTCGACGAGCAACTTAAAGTGCTTGAGGATCGAGACCAGGTGGATGACATCGTTGGAGCCTGGATGGCACTGCTCGAACGCTGTACAGACGACGCGGGAGAGTTGCGGGGCGAGCATGCCGTCGAGCCAACGGGGATCGCGGGGCGAAAAGCCGCCGAGCAGCTCAACGCGCCGGTTGAGCATATCGAGCAGCTCGTCTTTGGAGAGGTCGGGGAAAACGTCGAGCAGGATCGTATCGCCGCGCTGGATACGACGGGAGAGGTTGAAGACAGCGACGCCCGAGATGCCGAAGGCTCGAAACAGTACTTCACCGTCTTCGTGCCAGAGCTCACTATGGTTACGGGTGAGCGTCAAGCGGGCGCGGACGCGCAGACCATCCAACGTCTTGAGTGCCGCCCGATCGCCAACGACCGTTGCCGATACGGGGCAGAGGATGGGGCGCAGCGAAGTGAGGGGGAGGCTAAACGTATCGGCGATACCGGTGGGGTTGCCGCCCGTGGCGATAATTACGGCATGTGCCTGCAGGGCTTCGTTCTTGCGAGGGACATCGGCGAGCGTTTTCCGAAGCGAGCGGAGCTCCGATTTTCGGTCGTCGTGCTTTTTTGCCTTGAGCGCCCGCGCTGGACGGTCTATTTGGAGTGCCCAGCCTTCGGAAACTTTGTGCGCCGAGGCAACGTTGGCTCCGCAGATTAAGGTGATACCTAGGCGGTTGCAAACGTTGAGAAGCGCGTCGCGCATCGATTCGGCGCGAAGGGAGCGCGGGTACAGCCGGCCTTCCTCGGAGGTTGTCATGATGCCCAGCGAGGAGAAGAAACCCATAAGCTCTTGTTCGGGCTGGGGGCCCATGACGGATTCGACGAATGCGGGGTGGTTATACCGCTGAGGATCAATCGATTCGTTGGAGAGGTTGCAGCGGCCGTTACCGGTCGCAAGGAGCTTAAGGCCGCAGGCGACATCGCGCTCAACGATGCAGACGCTTTTGCCAGCACGTGCGGCCGTAATGGCGGCGGCGAGGCCTGAAGCCCCGCCGCCGATTACCAGGACGTCATAGAAGGCGCTCGTGTTCACTTAGGCCTCGTCGGTCTCGTGCGGGGTAATGGCCTCGACGGCAGAGACTGCCTTGGGCAACATGCCATCGGGCAGCGCGGTCTCGACCTCGCCCTTATCGCAGGCCTCGGCGAGTGACGGATTGATGGGAAGCGTGCCCAAGATGTCGAGGTTATAGCGCTCTGCGACCTCGGGGAGCTTGCTCTTGCCAAAGACCTCGATCTTCTTGCCGCAGTCGGGGCACTCAATATAGCTCATGTTTTCGACGATGCCCAGAATGGGGACGTTCATCTTCTCGGCCATGTTGACCGCCTTGGCGACGATCATCGAGACCAGATCCTGCGGGCTCGTGACGATGACGATGCCGTCGACGGGCAGTGACTGGAAGACGGTGAGAGCGACGTCGCCTGTTCCCGGAGGCATGTCGACCAGCAGGTAGTCGATGGGGCCCCACGAGGTCTCGCTCCAGAACTGCCTAATGGCGCCTGCGATGACCGGACCGCGCCAAAGGACGGGGTCGGTCTCGTTTTGGAGCAGAAGGTTGGAGCTCATGACCTTGACGCCGTGCTCGGAGATTTCGGGCAGCATGAGGTTGCCAAGGGCATGGACGTGGCGTCCGCTCATGCCGAACATCTTGGGGATAGAGGGACCGGTGATGTCGGCATCGAGGACGCCGACCTTGTGGCCGTGACGGGCAAGCTCGGTGGCGATGGCACCGGTGACAAACGACTTGCCGACACCGCCCTTGCCGGAAAGCACGGCGATGACGCGTTTGACCTCGGACAGCGTGTTCTCCTCAAATTGCGACGGCGACGTTTGTCCGCCGGCGGCCTGTGCGTGCTCGCAACCCATGTATGACTCCTTTGTATATGTTGGGGCCGGAGCCCCGTGATGTGACACGAGCGTCATTGTACCCTCGTTTGCGAGCGGGAGTCATTTGCGATGCATTTGGGCCGAGCGTGCTTGCAATACGATGGGTCCAAGCGAATGGGCGGGCTTACTGAACTTTGCTAGCGAACTCGAGGTATTGCATGCGCTGCAGCTTGTCGATCGTCGAGGCGTATGGGCTGTCTTCAGATTCCAAGTCGTAGCGCAGCCCGTCGGCACCAAGGTAGCCGGCGACATTGATGGTGGGCACATCTGACCTTGTTGCAAGCAGAGCCTTTTGATAGTCGGTGAGCGGGGCGCCGATCTTATTAAGGGTAATGGCTGCAATCTCGTTTGCCCCGACGGTGTCGTAGACGTTGAGCTCGGTATTGCCGGCGATTTCATAGTTAGCCCAGACAAAATATGTCGACTGATAGATACGGAAAGCGTGGCTTGCCGTATCTTCCTGAGGGTACAGCTCGTCGTTGAGAGTCGTTGCGGCGCTCGGCTGATGGTCGCCAAAAAAGACAAGGACAACCGGTCTGCCGATATTGCGGAGCTCGTTGATAAAGTACTCGAGGTCCCGGTCGGATGCGTTGATGCAGGTAAGATAGGTGTTGAGCGCGCTATTGGCACCCTCGCTGGCTCCCTCGACCCAATAGTTTGTAAGCTCCTCGGCGGGAACGGTGCCATAGTCGTAGCCGCCATGATTTTGCATCGTGACGTCAAAGATGAACTGCGGGGCTTCGTCGGTTCTAAGCAGGTCGAGTATCTTGTCGTAGGTGGCGTAGTCGCATACGCCGGCATGGTAACAGGGCGCACCTTCGAAATCGCCGATTGAAAGAAAGTCTCCAAAGCCCAGCTGCTGATAGATTTTATCTCGATGGTAGTTGACGGGGTTTTGCGGGTGCATAGCGGTAGCGGTATACCCAAGCTCCTTAAGGTCCTTTGCCAGGCTGTCGACGCCATTCATCTGATATAGCTGATAGGGGATTTTGCCTAATCCGACAAAGGCCGTTGTCGCTCCGGTCAAAAATTCGAATTCAGAGTTCGCCGTTCCGCCACCGGCGACCGAAGCGAGCATGGTGCCGCGAACAAGTGTGTCGGGAAGCGAGTTGTAGAATGCGGGGCCGGTGTACCCGGCCGCCTGGAGCTGCTCAAAGCACGAAAGGTCGCTAAAACTCTCATTCATGACGGCAACAATCGTCGGCTTGATTTCATTGAACTGGGCAACGGCCGCCGCGCGCTGCTCGCTCGAGCCATACGTGCTGTCGTAGGTGGCGGCGAGCTCCTGCTCGATGCTCTGCGCCTCATCGGGCGTATAGTCTTCGGGCTTCTCAATGGGCAACTCGTTGACCATTTCGGTGAACGAAGTGATAAAACCCTGAGACGCATATGTGGTGATGGGCTGCCAACGGTCAAATCCAAAATTCAGCGCCTGCTCCAAGTCGATGCTGGAAAAGCCCGAGAGCCCCACAACGGTCACTAACAGAAAAGCACAGAGGTTAGCGGCGATTGCGGGGAAGACATGGGTGGGCGTACGGAGCTTTCGCGGACGGATAAGCGAAAGAAGCCCCAGGGAAATCTCCAGCAGGGCGAGAGAGGTTACGATTCCGGCGGTAAAGGTAAACTCGTATCCCTCGCTCACCTCCATTGCGGTGCCAAGGGCCAAGATATCGCTTGGCAGGATGGCTTCGCCTTTAAACGTTATGACGAAGTGCTCGGCAATGCCAAGGATGCAGCAGGCGACGGGCACGAGGGCCATGACGCCTCCATGACGCTGTCCCAGCAAATAAAGGGAGAGCAGAACCGTCGCGAGCAGCCCGACGGAAAACCCGAATGAGTTGGCGGGAATGCGATAGAACGTTTCGTTGCAGGCAATTTCGAGTGAAACGAACGAGAGCGCTGAAACAGCGGCGATGACAAGGATGTCACGGCAAATACAGGCAACCGTTCCCGTCGCAAGATCGGTTTGGTCGATAAGTCCCGAAACCAAGGGCTCGACAAGAAGTATGACGGCGGCAGCACCGAGCGCCGAATAAGAAAGGACCCATAGGGAACTGTCCTCATTTACGAGCAATTGATTCGTAATCCATGCAGCTACCATGCCGAGCGGGATGAGGAGCGTCGCGCACCAAAAGACGCGGGCAATGGGTGGCTTTTCATTGTGTTTGATTGAAAAATACACGCGCACGACGACGGTGGCCACGATAAGGATGGCGATGAATATGGGCAGATTGGCCATGTCACTCGAAGTGATTTCAAGGGGGATATCTTCGGTCATGGACGTTCCTCTGTTACAGCAAATTAAGTTCAGTAGTAGATTACTGTAACCTTTCCACGGCATTTCGAGAAACAAAGCACCCGATACGCAAAGCTAAAGGTCTGCGAATCTTGTATTACGAACATCTGTGCGCGTCGAGTGCGCTAAACTCATCGGCAGTATGATTCGATGCAATAGGAGGCAAGGAGCTTCCATGTCTGATTCTTCTATCGTTATTCGCGGCGCTCGTGAGCACAACCTCCGTGATATCGATGTTTCCATTCCGCGTGACCAACTTGTGGTCATTACCGGTCTTTCTGGCTCGGGCAAGAGCTCGCTGGCATTTGACACTATCTATGCCGAGGGCCAGCGTCGATACGTCGAGAGCCTTTCGAGCTATGCGCGCCAGTTCTTGGGCCAGATGGACAAACCCGACTTGGATTCAATCGACGGCCTTTCGCCGGCGGTGTCGATCGACCAAAAGACGACGTCTAAAAACCCTCGCTCGACGGTTGGCACCGTAACCGAGATTTATGACTATCTGCGCCTGCTGTTCGCCCGTGTGGGCACCCCGCACTGTCCCGAATGCGGCCGCGTCATTGAGCGCCAGACGACCGACCAGGTTGCCGACAAGGTCTTGGCGGCGGGGGAGGGCCGCCGCGCGTTTGTGCTGGCACCGGTGGTGCGCGGGCGAAAAGGCGAGTACACCAAACTGTTTGAGGACCTTCGCGCCGAGGGCTTTAGCCGCGTGCGCGTTGACGGCGAAGTGCGCTCGCTCGACGACCCGATCGATCTGGACAAAAAGTTCAAGCACGATATCGAGGTCGTAGTCGACCGCATCGTGATTCGGGAAAACTCTCTGGGCCGCATCGCCGAGTCTGTTGAACAGGCGACTGCCTTGGCGCACGGCAATGTAAACGTGTACATGCTGCCCGATCGCGATGCTCCCGAGGGGACCGAGGGCGAACTGCTGGAGTATTCGTTGGCCTTGGCGTGCCCGGAGCATGGACACTCCATTGACGATCTTCAGCCGCGTGATTTTTCGTTCAACGCTCCCTATGGCGCATGTCCTGAGTGCGACGGCCTGGGCTTTAAGAAAACCGTTGATGCCGAGGCGCTGATTGAGGACCCCTCGAAGTCCATTGCCGACGGAGTCTTTGGTAGCCTGTTTGGCAATTCGAACTACTATCCGCAGATTTTTGCTGCGGTCTGCAAACACTTTAAGGTGAGCGCCGATACGCCGTGGGAGGACTTGCCCCCTCGCGTGCGTCGTGCATTCTTGGATGGCCTGGGCGATACGAAGATCTCGGTCGACTACCAAAAGCTCGACGGACGTCGTAGCCAGTGGGATACAAAGTTTTCGGGCGTTCGCAACATCCTGTACGAACGCTATGCCGAGACGACGAACGAGAACACCAAGGCGCGCCTGGAGAAGTACATTCGCGAGGAACCGTGCTCGAGCTGCCACGGCGCTCGTTTGCGCCCTGAGATGCTCGCCGTCACCGTGGGCGGCAAGTCCATTTACGAGGTTTGTTGCCTGTCGTGCCGTGAGTCGCTCGAGTTTTTTGAGGGCTTGGAACTTACCGAGCGTCAACGGTTTATCGGCGGCCGTATCGTCAAGGAAATCCTGGAGCGCTTGCGTTTTCTGGTCGATGTTGGACTCGACTATCTGACGCTCGATCGTGCTTCGGCGACGCTTTCCGGTGGCGAGGCACAGCGTATTCGACTGGCAACGCAGATCGGCGCGGGTCTCATGGGCGTGCTCTATATTCTGGATGAGCCCTCGATCGGTCTTCATCAGCGTGACAACGAGCGCCTGATCAAGACGCTCGAGCGCCTGCGCGATATCGGCAATACCGTTATCGTCGTCGAACACGATGAGGATACAATCCGTGCCGCCGACTACGTGATCGAC
This sequence comes from Collinsella sp., assembly GCA_048484635.1. Classification (GTDB taxonomy): domain Bacteria; phylum Actinomycetota; class Coriobacteriia; order Coriobacteriales; family Coriobacteriaceae; genus Collinsella. The sequence goes on along the minus strand of DBFWDM010000152.1, from coordinate 11,411 downwards.
ATGGGGCCCGGCGCCGGCGTCAACGGCGGACACGTAGTCGCGGCGGGAACGCCTGCCGATATCATGGCGTGTCCTGAGTCGATGACGGGCGCTTATCTGACCGGCAAACGAATGATCCGGGTGCCTGATGAACGGCGCAAACCCGGTCGCGGCTGCCTTAAAATTACGGGCGCTCGAGCCAACAACCTCAAAAACGTTACTGCCAAGATCGAGTTTGGTACGCTTACGGTTGTTACCGGCGTGTCGGGATCGGGCAAGAGCTCCCTAGTTACCGACACCATTGCGCCTGCCCTTACGAATGCCATTCACCGCTCGACGCGCCCTGTGGGTCCGTATAAGAAAATCGAGGGCATCGAGTGTATCGATAAGGTTATCGATATCGACCAGTCGCCGATTGGCCGCACGCCGCGTTCCAACCCTGCTACCTATATCGGCCTGTGGGATGATCTTCGCGCACTGTTTGCGAGTACGCCGGAGTCGAAGGCGCGCGGCTACTCGCCAGGTCGTTTCTCCTTTAATGTGAGTGGCGGGCGCTGTGAGGCGTGCAAGGGCGACGGACAGATCAAGATCGAGATGCACTTCCTTCCCGATATCTACGTTCCCTGCGAAGTTTGCGGCGGTAAACGCTACAACCGCGAGACACTCGAGGTCACCTATCGTGGCAAGACCATCTCGGACGTGCTCGACATGAGCGTTACCGAGGCGCTGGCCTTCTTTGGGAATATCCCGCAGATTAAGCGCAAGCTCCAGACGCTGTACGATGTAGGCTTGGGCTACGTGAGCCTGGGCCAGCCCGCCACGACGCTTTCGGGCGGCGAGGCGCAGCGTGTAAAGCTCGCCAAGGAGCTTCATCGACGCCAGACGGGCAAGACGTTCTATATTTTGGACGAGCCGACGACCGGCCTTCATTTTGAGGACGTCCGCCAGCTGCTCGATGTACTGCAGCGCTTGGTCGATGCGGGCAACACGGTGCTGGTGATTGAACACAACCTTGATGTCATCAAGGTTGCCGACCGCCTGATCGATATGGGTCCCGAGGGCGGTAACGGCGGCGGAACCGTCGTGGTTTCGGGTACACCGGAGCAGGTTGCGGACTGTCCGCAGAGTTATACGGGCAAGTTTTTGGCGCCGTTGCTCAGGCGTGACCGGGAGCGCCAGGCTCAACTTGATGCTCAATAAATAGGCGATTCAGTTTATGGGCGCCATCGACTCCTTGTGATTCGATGGCGCTTGCTGTGCCGAAGTGACGTATGCAGCCGAATTGGACATATACTTAATCCTTGCGTCCGAATGCGAGGGAAAGGATATGTCATGGCAAAGGCTGTAAAGACGCCAAAAACCAATGCGATGCGCGAGCTGGAAAGCGCCGGCATTTCCTATGTTCTACATACGTACGAAGACGATGGCGATGAGTCGGTGGGCCTGGGGGTCGCGATTTCGGAGCAGCTTGGCGAGGAGCCCGGTCAAGGATTTAAGACTTTGGTCTGTGTGACACCGTCCAACGACTATGTCGTGTGCTGCATCCCTGTTGCCGACGAGCTCGATCTAAAGTCCGCCGCGCGTGCCGCGGGGGAGAAGTCCTTGGCCATGATGCATGTGAAGGATTTGCTTGCGGCGACTGGCTACGTTCGCGGCGGCTGCAGCCCGGTCGGTATGAAAAAACGCTGCCGGACGCTCATTGATGAGACATGTGTCCTTTGGGATACCATTTTTATTTCGGGAGGCAAGCGTGGTTATCAGCTCGAGCTTGCACCCGATGATTTAATTGCATTTTGCGGGGCGACGGTTGCCGCGATTACGAGAGAGGACTGAGCGATGCCGCAGGAAGAATTGAAGCGCGGAGCTCATTTTGCAAAAGAATCTGCGCCTCAGACACCCTCATCCGAAGCTTCTTCGTCGCGAGATGACACTGACGACATGGGCTCGTCGGACTACTCCACGGTTGGTCGTTCCGCCGGGCTTATGACCATCCTGACTATCGTGTCTCGCGTCACCGGTTTTATCCGCACGTGGGCAATGGCGGCCGCTATCGGCATGTCGCTACTCTCGTCCTCCTATCAGGTCGCCAACAACCTGCCCAATATGCTCTACGAACTCGTGATGGGCGGCATGCTCGTGACGGCGTTTTTGCCCGTGTACATGGGCGTGAGGCGTGAGCAGGGTCGCGAGGCCTCAAACGAGTACGTGGGCAACCTGCTCGGCATTTTGCTTTTGGTGCTGGGTGGCATTTCGTTGCTGGGGACCGTGTTCGCCCCGGGCTTTATCTGGACGCAATCGTTCCTTTCGGGTGACGGCGGCAGCATGGATACCGCTGCGTTCATGTTCCGTTTCTTTGCCATCCAGATTCTGTTTTATGGTTTGGGCTCGGTGTTCTCGGGCGTTCTCAACGCACACCGCGACTACTTCTGGTCGACGTTTGCTCCGGTCCTCAACAATGTGATCGTCATTGCGAGCTTTATGGGTTTTGCGCCCGTGTCCGCACAGTTTGGCGAACGTGCCGGCATCATCTTGATTGCGGCCGGTACGACCCTCGGTGTCTTTGTTCAGATGGCATGTCAGATCCCCGCGCTTGGCAAGCACGGCGTGCATCCCCATATCCATATCGACTTTAAGGACCCCGCGCTGCGGCAGACGATTGCGCTCGGTATCCCGACGCTGCTCGCCACGGTGTGCATGTTTGTCTCGACTTCTATCACCAACGCTGCCGCGCTGGTGGTCCAGCCCGAGACTGGTCCTTCCGTCATCGCCTATGCGCGCCTGTGGTACACGCTGCCCTACGCGCTGATTGCCGCCTCGCTTTCGACGGCGCTCTATACCGAGCTCTCTCACGACGCGCAGGAGAAGGATTACGACAGCGTTCGCACGGGCATTTCGCGTGGCGTCGCCCAGATGCTGTTCTTCCTGATTCCGTTCGCGCTGTACCTGATTGTCTTCGCGCGTCCGCTCAACATGATCTACTGTGCTGGCAAGTTCGATGAATCCGGCGTGACGCTGGTGTCCGAGTACCTTGTCTACCTGGCGCTCTCGCTGCCGCTCTACGGCGTGGTCGTGTTGATGCAGAAGAGCTTCTCTGCCTTGCTCGACATGAAGCCCTATAGTCGCTATTGCCTGTATTCTGCCATCGGCCAGGCCGGCTCGGTTCTGCTGTTTGGCGTTGTGCTGGGCTTCGGCATGCCGGCAATCGCGCTTTCGTATGTCGTCGACTACGTGATCTTGGTCGGTTGTTCGCTGTGGTGGCTGCGTCGTCGCCTGCGTGGCCTTCAGGTCAAATCTATCCTACATGGCGGTTTCTTTGGCCTTTTGCTCGGTGGCCTAGGTGCTGCCGCAGGCGCCGGCGTCATGTGGGCGCTTGAGCACTTTGTCGGGGCGCTTGGCGGTTCGATTCTGATTACTCTTGGCTATGTTTGCGTTGCGGGTGTCGTCTCGCTTGCTGTTACCTTTGGCCTTGCCGTCGTCCTTAAGATGCCCGAGGTCTCGGCGCTGCTTCGTCGCAAGTAGGTGCGCGTGGCCGGTCACGACAACATTCCAACGCTTGCCGAGCAGGTTTCGCGCGTTCCCACACAGCCCGGATGCTACCTTTGGAAGGATGCCAAGGGCGATGTCATCTACGTGGGCAAGGCGAAAAACCTACGCGCCCGCATGCGTCAATACGTGACACTGCAGGATGAGCGTCAAAAGATTCCGCTGATGATGCAGCTGGTGGCGAGCTTTGACTATATCGTGGTGGAGACCGAGCATGAGGCGTTGGTGCTCGAGCGCAATTTGATTGGTCAGTACCATCCGTACTTTAACGTCGACCTCAAGGATGACAAGAGCTACCCCTTTATCGCCATTACAAAGGGCGACCTGTATCCCGCTATCAAATATACGCGTGAGCGTCATAAGCCGGGAACGCGCTATTTTGGACCCTATACCGATAGCCGTGCGGCACGTGAGACGATAGATACGCTGCGCAAGGTTATTCCCATCTGCTCCGCATCCTGTGCGGAGTGGCGTCGTTGTCGCCGTATCGTTGAGTCCCACAAGGGCGAGGAAGACATCGTCAATATGATTTGCGCGCAAAACGGGCGTCCCTGCTTTGACTACCATGTCGGGCGCGGCCCGGGTGCGTGTGTCGGCGCGATTTCCCCGGCAGACTATGCCAAGAACGTCAAGCGTGTCGAGCGCTTTTTGTCGGGCCATCGCAAGGATGTCGTCGATGAGCTGACCTCCGAGATGACGGATGCCGCCGAGGCGCTCGACTTTGAGCGCGCGGCACGCGTCAAACGTCGTTTGGAGGTCATCAGGGGTCTGGACGATCGTCAGCAAGTCGTTTTTCCCTCCAGTGTCGATATCGATGTCATCGGGTTCTATCGCGAGGAGACCATCTCCGCCGCTTGCGTCTTTGTCGTGCGTGAGGGTCGAACGGTTCGAACCTGCGAGTTTATTCTCGATAAGGGTTTGGATGTCGACGAAGAGGAGCTTCAATCGGGCTTTCTTAAGCGCTATTACGACGAGACGGCTGATATTCCAGCTGAGATAAACCTCTCTGTCGAGCTTGAGGATGCGGAGGCGCTGGGGGAGTGGCTTGCAGGCAAGCGCGAGCGTTCCTGCCATCTCCATAGGCCGCAGCGTGGCGAAAAGCACCGTTTGCTCGATATGGCATCCAAAAATGCGCGCCATGCCCTCATGCGCTACATGATGCGAACGGGGTACGCTGACGACCGCACCAATCAAGCGCTCCTGGAGCTCGAAAGCGCGTTGGCGCTGCCATCGCCGCCGTTGCGTATCGAGTGCTTCGATATCTCTACACTGCATGGCACCTTTACGGTCGCCTCGATGGTGGTGTTTACCAACGGACGCGCCGACAAGAGCCAGTACCGTCGTTTTAAAATTCAGGCCGAATTGGACGAGGCAAACGACTTCGTGTCGATGTCCGAGGTTTTGGGACGACGCTATGCTCCCGAGCGCATGGCCGACGAGCGTTTTGGCTCGCGCCCCGATTTGCTCGTTGTCGATGGCGGTAAGCCGCAATTGACCGCTGCGATCAAGCAACTTGAGGCTCTTGGGCTCGATATACCAGTTTGTGGCTTGGCAAAGGCCGATGAGGAAGTTTTTGTGCCTTGGGACGAGACTCCCGTCGTGCTGCCGACCGGGTCTGCTTCGCTCTATCTAATTAAACAGGTGCGCGATGAATCGCACCGTTTTGCAATCACATTCCATCGTGAGTTGCGCGATAAAGCCATGACAGTTTCGGTACTCGATGACGTTCCAGGCGTGGGACCCACCAGAAAACGTGCCCTTATGCGCCATTTTGGTTCGATGAAGCGTTTGCGCGCGGCGAGCGAGCAAGAGATCGCGGAAGTTCGCGGCATACCTGCCGATGTTGCCAAGGCGGTCCACGAGGCGCTCGTTGCGTGGAATGCCGAGCGCGCCGAGGCGGCGGCTGGCCATTCCGATAGCTAAACACGAGCCTAAACTACTGATATACATGATTGCGTGTTTTTCAACCATTTATTTCGCCATGATTGCATGCTGGTTTCGGGTTTTATTAACGCTAAAACGTTTGACTAGTTATGGTGAACAACCCTGCTATCCTGCGGGTTGACGAAGACTGATATCTCACCTCGTCGATACATACTGTCTGGCGAATCATTTGTCAATGAATTCGGTGAACGGTAGTAAATACCGTTCAAGCGTATGTATGTATCGGTCGCCGAGCGCGGCACCTCAGTTGGGTTCGTCGGTAGGTAAGGTATATATCGTCCGCAAGTTGCGCGGGGGCACGTCTAGGTGCTCCCGAGTAAGATTCTCTATTGATAGGAGAAGACATGGCCATCATCAACAAGGGTATGTCCAGGCGTTCGTTCCTCGGCCTCACCGGCAGCGTCGCTGCTGTCGCCGGCCTTGGTCTCACTGGCTGCGGTGGCAGCTCTAGCGACGAGGGTTCCGCTTCCGGCTCCACCGATTCCGCCAACCGTGGCGGCGGCGTGATCACCGCTGGTTCCGCTTACGCTCCGTCCAGCTTCGATCCCGCCAGCACCGGCTCCGCTGTGGGCCTGGGTGCTAACTGGCACGTCGTCGAGGGCCTCTACGGCATCGATTACCACGACTACAGCACCTTCAACGAGCTCGCCACCGACGATCCCAAGTCTGTGGACGACACCACTTTCGAGGTCACCATCCGCAAGGGCGCCAAGTTCTCCGATGGCACCGAGGTCACCGCTGACGATGTCGTTGCCTCCTACACCGCTTGCGCCGCTTCCGCTACCTATGCTCCGTTCTTCCAGCCCTTCGAGTCCATCGAGGCCAAGGACGCCAGCACCGTGACGGTCAAGACTAAGGTCCCCAACTTCTCCCTGCTCAAGGATCGTCTGGCCATCGTCCGCGTTACCCCGGCCACCCAGACCGAGGAGGATCGCGCCAAGCAGCCGATCGGTTCCGGCCCCTGGATGTACGACTCTATCTCCGATACCGAGATCACCTTGGTTCCCAACCCCGAGTACAACGGTGAGTATGCTGCCGAGGATAAGAAGATCCAGTACAGCATCCTGACCGACCCCACCGCTCGCGTTACCGCTCAGCAGGAGGGCTCCACGCTCGTTATGGAGCTCGTTACCGCTGACGCCGTCGACCAGCTCGAGAGCGCCGGCTGCAAGATCGATAACGTTCAGGGTTTCGGCACCCGCTTCATCATGTTCAACGTCGCCAAGGAGCCTTGGAACAACGTCAAGGTCCGTCAGGCTGTCATGTATGCGCTCGACACCGAGAAGATGGTCAGCAACACCTTCGCCGGCCTTGCCACCGCTGCCAGCTGCTACCTGCCCAAGAGCTTCACCAACTATCATGAGGCTTCCACGGTGTACAAGACCGACGCCAAGAAGGCTAAGAAGCTCATCGAGGAGTCTGGCATCACCCCGGGTGCCATCACCCTGCGCACCACCGACAACGAGCAGATTAAGGGCATGGCCGCCCAGGTCAAGAACGACCTCGACGCTCTCGGCTTCGATGTGACCATCCAGACCGATACCTCGCCGGCCACTTACGCTGCCATCGACGGCGGCGAGGCCTACGATATCCTCCTTGCCCCTGGCGATCCTTCCTGCTTCGGCGCCGACCCCGACCTGCTGCTCAACTGGTGGTACGGCGACAACGTCTGGATGCAGACCCGTTGCCCGTGGAAGGAGTCCGCTGAGTGGCAGAAGCTCCACGGCCTCATGGACGAGGCTCTTGCCGCCGAGGGCGACGAGCAGCAGAAGAAGTGGAACGAGTGCTTCGACATCATTGCCGACAACGCCGTTCTGTACCCCGTTGTCCACGTCAAGACCGTCTCCGCTTCCTGGGACGATCCGTCCACTGCACCCAACGGCGAGGCCCTCGATGGCTTCAAGGGCATCGGCACGACGAGCATGTCCTTCAGGGGCGTTGCGACCGTCAAGGCGTAAGACTCGCTTGAGTCTGTATGCAGGATGTCGGTCGTTGGGACCGTATCCTCATAGTTGAAACAAAGACCCGGGCGGCAACGATGTCGCTCGGGTCTTGTAATGAGTATCCATACTCATATACCAGTTGGTCCTACCGACAAAAGAAAGGGGAGAGAACGTGAACAACTTGCTACGTTTGATTGGAAGGCGTCTTGTGGCGCTGCCGATCATGGCATTGGGCGTCACCGTCCTGGTGTTCTTCCTTATGTCGTTCTCCAAGACCGACCCCGCCTACACGGCGTTGGGTGACGGTGCCTCGCCCGAGGCGGTTGCCGAGTACCATGAGAAGTATGGTCTGGACGACCCCTGGCCCGTGCGCTACGTGCGCTATATGGGCGATTTGATTCATGGCGACATGGGCACCTATGGTGCTGCTCGCAACTCCGTTGCCAAGCGCATCTCCACGGCCCTGCCCGTCACGATGCAGCTGACCTTCATCGGTCTTGCCATCGGTGCGGTCGTTTCGTTTTTGCTCGGCGTCATCGCGGCACTGTATCGCGACAAATGGCCGGACCAAGTGATCCGCGTCTTTTCCATCGCCGGCTTGGCAACCCCGTCGTTCTGGCTTGCCGTTCTGTTGATCCTGCTGTTCTCTTCCTACCTTAAGGTGCTCCCGGCATCGGGTGCTCTGCCTCACTTCACCACGAATCCGGTTGGCTATCTGGGACGTATGATCATGCCCGCTATCGCCTTGGCATTTCCGCTGACGGGCCAGATGACTCGTATCGTGCGTACCGCCATGGTCGAGGAGCTCGACAAGGATTATGTCCGTATGGCTCGCGGCGCCGGCGTTCCCGAGAAGGTCGTCGTCGGCATCAACGTTCTTCGCAATGCGCTGATCACCCCGGTCACCACCCTCGGTCTTAAGATCGGTTACCTCATGGGCGGCGCCGTCGTCATCGAGGTTATCTTTAACCTCCCCGGCATGGGCACCGCGATTCTGCAGGGCGTTCAGGGCAACGAGGCGAACCTGGTTCAGGGCGTCGTTATCGTCGTTGCTCTTGCCTTCATCATCATCAACATCGTGGTTGACATGCTCTATCTGCTCATCAACCCGCGCATCAGGACGGTGTAGATTATGGTAAAGATTCGAGAGAAGCAAACCGAGCAGCTCGAGAAGGCTGCCTCCAAGGGGCTCAAGCTTGGTGGCTGGAAGAAGATGACGCTGTCTTCTAAGATTGCCGCCGTCGTGCTGGTGCTGGTCGCCCTGACTGCGATTCTGGCGCCCCTTCTTGCCCCCTATAGCCCGGTCGAGATCTTTACGGCTCGCCAGGCTCCCGGCAACGGATTTATCTTCGGTACCGACGATAAGGGTCGCGACATTCTGTCGCGTATGCTCTACGGTGGCCGTTACTCGCTGATTATCGGCTTTGGCGCCACTGCCATGGCTCTGGTCTGCGGCTCGGTCGTGGGCGCCCTTGCAGCGGTTTCGCGCAAGGCCGTCTCCGAGACGATCATGCGTATCTTGGACATCATCATGTCCATCCCGGGCATCGCCCTCGCGGCCGTCTTCGTCTCCATCCTGGGCAACTCCGTGCCGTCGATCATCTTCGCCATCGGCTTTATGTACACTCCGCAGATTGCCCGTATCGTGCGCGCCAACATCGTATCCGAGTACGGCGAGGACTATGTCCGTGCGGTCATCGTTTCCGGCGCCAAGGCTCCGTGGATTTTGATCAAGCATGTTCTGCGTAACTGCATCGCCCCGATCATGGTCTTCACCGTTACCCTGGTCGCCGACGCCATCATCTTCGAGGCCTCGCTGACCTTCATCGGCGCTGGTATTCAGGAGCCCACCGCTACCTGGGGCAACATCCTCGCCGACGCCCGCGGCGGCGTGCTCGCCGGCCGTTGGTGGCAGGCGCTGTTCCCGGGCCTGGCCATCATGATCACCTGCCTGGCGCTCAACATCCTCTCCGAGGGCATTACCGACGCCATGGCCGCTGCTCCCTCCGCCGCCCTGGATCCGACCGATTCCTCCAAGCGTCGCGAGGCCGACCTGCTGGTCTCCGACCCCGTTCGCGCCTACAAGGAGCAGGCCCAGTCCCTCTCCGCTCGCCTTGGCGCTCTGCGCGATGTCGAGCTCAAGCGTGACGATCGCCATGTGCCCGACGAGTCCGTTGAGCCGATTCTTTCGGTCCGTGACTTCTGCATTCAGTTTGAGCATCACGGTGATATCAACGTCGTCGACCATGTCAACTTTGACGTCCGTCCTGGTCAGACCATGGGCCTGGTAGGCGAGTCCGGCTGCGGTAAGTCCATCACCACGCTGGCCATCATGGGCCTGACCGATGAGGACGAGCACCTTTCCGGTGAGGTTCTCTGGGAGGGCCGCGACCTGCTCAAGATGAGCAAGAAGGAGTGGTTCGGCCTGCGCGGTACCGATATCGCCATGGTCTATCAGGACGCCCTGTCCTCGCTCAACCCCTCCATGCTCATCTCTGCCCAGATGAAGCAGCTCACCAAGCGCGGCGGTACCCGTAGCGCCGAGGAGCTCCTGGAGCTCGTGGGCCTCGACCCCAAGCGTACGCTCGAGAGCTATCCGCATGAGCTTTCCGGTGGTCAGCGTCAGCGCGTTCTGATCGCTATGGCCCTTACCCGCGACCCCAAACTGGTCATCTGCGACGAGCCCACGACCGCTCTGGACGTTACCGTCCAGAAGCAGGTCATCAAGCTGCTTAACGATCTTCAGGCCAAGCTCGGCTTTGCCATGATCTTCGTTTCGCACGACCTGGCACTGGTCGCCGAGGTCGCTCATAACATCACGGTTATGTACGCCGGCCAGGTTATCGAGCAGGCGCCCACCAAGGAGCTGCTCACCAACCCGATTCACGAGTACACCCGCGGCCTTCTGGGTTCCGTCCTGTCCATCGAGAGCGGTTCGGGCCGCCTGCACCAGGTGCCCGGCGCCGTTCCGAGCCCGCGCGATTTCCCCAAGGGCGATCGCTTCGCACCCCGCTCGAGCCATCCGCGCATTGGCCTGGACACCCGTCCGGTCTTCAAGCGCGTGCCCGGCACCGAGCACTTCTATTCCGAGCTCCCCGACGAGGTGCTCAAGGCAAATGGTTTGACCCCTCACGCGGAGGTGATGTAGATGAGCGAGACCGCAGTCAACGGCGTCGAGCCGATCATCTTCCTTGATGACGTCCACGTCACCTTTAGGACCCGTACCGGCTCGATTCTGCACCCCAACCTGGTTCACGCCGTCCAGGGTGTAACGATTAAGCTCATGCCCGGACAGACCATCGGCATCGTCGGCGAGTCCGGTTGCGGAAAGTCCACCACCGCCAACGTCATGTGCGGCCTGCAGGCCCCCACGAGCGGCAAGGTCTACTTTAAGGGCAAGGACGTTACCAAACGTACCGCCGAGGACCGTCGCCACATGGGTCGCGTCATCTCGGTCGTGTTCCAGAACCCGGCCACGGCGCTCAATCCCCGCATGGTCGTTCGCGAGCAACTGCTCGACCCCATGCGCGTCCACAACCTGGGTACCGAGGCCGAGCAGGAGAAGCGCGTCAAGGAACTCCTGGAGTTGACGGGCCTGCCCAGCTCCGCCGCCGAGGTTCTTCCCGGCCAGCTTTCGGGCGGTCAGCGCCAGCGCGTAGCTATCGCGCGTGCCCTGTCGCTGAACCCCGATGCTATCATCGCCGACGAGCCCACCTCGGCTCTGGACGTTTCGGTCCGCGCGCAGATTCTGAACCTGCTGACCGACCTTAAGAAGGAGCTCGGCCTGGCCATGGTGTTCATCAGCCATGACATCCAGACGGTCCGCTATATCTCTGACGACATCATCGTTATGAATGGCGGCAAGATCGTCGAGCAGGGCGAGGCCAAGCAGGTCTTCCAGCACCCTCAGGACCCCTACACCAAGATGCTGCTCGGCGCTGCGCCGTCGCTGCTGCATCCCAAGCTCGGCGAGTAGCCTCGCTTTCCCTCCCGTGCGCCCGG
>DBFWDM010000151.1:0-9420 GCA_048484635.1 Collinsella sp. | reverse complement strand
CGCTTGGCGAACATGCCGGACTCAGCGGGGAACTCCTTAGAGAGGTGCTCGACCTTCAGCAACGGAGTACGCTCGTTGGTATCTGCCATTACGCCTCGCCTCCCTTCTTGGAATCCTTGCGCGTACGGGACGTCTCAGGAGCGTTCTTGAGAAACTCGGGGTCACCGGAGTAGTGGCATGCAGAGTAATGACCAGACTCGGTGACAACGCGCTCGGGGCGCTGCTTGCGGCACTTATCGGTCGCATAGGGACAACGAGGCGAGAACACGCAGCCCTCGGGCAGGTTCATGAGCGAAGGCGGGTTGCCGTGAATCGGCGTAAGCGGCTTCTTCTCTTCGATGGCCTGCTCCGGGATGGAGCGGATAAGGCCCCAGGTGTAGGGGTGGCGGCTCTCGTAGAAGATTTCCTCAGCAGTACCGAACTCGACGGGACGGCCGGCGTACATAACCATGATCTTGTCGGCCATGTCGGCGACGACGCCCAGGTCATGGGTAATCATGATGATGGCGTTGCCGTTCTTCTCCTGCATTTCCTGCATAAGCTCAATAATCTGAGCCTGGATGGTAACGTCCAGAGCCGTCGTGGGCTCGTCGGCAATCAGAATATCGGGATCGCAGGCAAGAGCCATGGCAATCATGACGCGCTGACGCATACCGCCAGAGAACTGGTGCGGATACTCGTTGACGCGCTTCTCGGGCTCGGGAATGCCAACGAGGTCCAAAAGCTCGGTGGCGCGCTTGAGCGCCTCCTGCTTGGAGTAGCCACGGTGCAGACGAAGACCCTCGCCTACCTGCTTGCCGATCTTATAGACCGGGTTCAAGGAGGTCATAGGATCCTGGAAGATCATCGCGATATCGTTGCCGCGAATGTGCTGCATCTCTTCCTCGGTCATCTCGAGGATAGAACGACCGCGATAGCGAACGTCACCGCCCTCGATCTTTCCCGGAGGCATCGAGATAAGGCCCATGATGGTCATGGCGGTCACGGACTTACCGGAGCCGGACTCACCGACGACGCCCAGGGTCTCGCCGCGATCGAGCGTGTAGGACACACCGTCGACAGCGCGAACGACGCCATCCTCGGTGTGGAAATACATCTTAAGGTCATCGACCTCGAGCAGATGCTGGCCCTCGGGAACCGGCTGGTCCTTCAGGTCCACATAGTTCTTGTTCTTCTTCATCCTTATGCGTCCTTCATCTTGACGTCGAGGGCGTCGCGCAGACCATCACCCAACAGGGTGAAGGCGAGCACCGTCGAGAGAATTGCCAGACCGGGCATGATCATCATCCAGGGAGCGGTCAGAAGATACTGCTGACCGTCCTGAATCATGGAGCCCCACGAAGGCGTAGGCGGAATAACGCCCATGCCGAGGAAGGACAGAGCGGACTCGGTCAGAATGGCGCCACCAATGTTCATGGTCGCGTAGACCACGATGGAGGCGACGGAGTTCGGGAAGATGTGACGCACGACGATACGAGCATCAGATGCACCCATCGCGCGCGCAGCATCAACATAGTCGTTTTCCTTGACCGTCAAGATTGCAGAGCGGAAGACGCGCGCAATCGAAGGCCAGCCGAGAATACCGATGGCGATAAAGACGTTCTGAAGGCCACGGCCGATAACGGCGATCATGGCGACAACGAACAGCACGTACGGGAACGCCAGGAAGATGTCCGCACAGCGCATGATGATCGTATCCCAGATGCCGCCGTAGAAACCCGCCAGAGCACCCATGACCAGACCGATCAGCGTGGAGATCGCGGTGGCCATAATGCCGACGGACAGCGAAACGCGCGCACCGTAGATAACGCGGACGAGAATGTCACGACCAAGGGCGTCGGTGCCAAACGGGTGCTCTGCACACGGAGCCAGCAGCGACGTCTCGGCCATGGTGGTCGAGTCGGAAGCCGTCGGCGAACCGAGCCAGGGCTTAGCCCACAGATCTGCGGTCAGTGCAACCACAACGACGATGATGATCCAGCAGACACCGATAACGGCGAGCTTGTTCTTACGAAGACGCTTAAAAGCGTCGCCCCACAGCGTGCGGGACTTGGCGGGAGCAGATGCGGCCTTGGTGGCGGTAGCCTGCTCCTGAGACTGAGAATCAGTTTCCTGCATGAGACGTACCTCCCTTAGGCCTTATCCGACGGACCGCCAAGGCGGATGCGCGGGTCGAGGAATGCATAGCTAATGTCGACGAGCAGGTTGATCACCATGACGACGACGACGATGAGCGTAACGCCGCCCATAACGATGGGCCAGTCACGCATGCTAATGGCGCGATAGACCTCATAGCCGATACCGGGCCAGTTAAAGACCGTCTCGGTCAGGATGGCGCCCGAAAGCATGCCGCCAAAGTCGACACCAATATAGGTAACGACGGGGATGAGTGCATTCTTAAGCGCATGCTTGATGATGATCGCACGATTGGAGAGACCCTTGGCCTTTGCCGTACGGATGTAATCCTGGTTCATGACGTCAAGCAGCTGCGAGCGCATAATGCGGGCGGCATAAGCGGTCGAAACCGAAGCCAGCGTAATGGTCGGAAGCACATAGTGCATCCAATCCTGATACTGAGAGCTGGAACCACCGGCACCCGAGATCGGCATGGAGAATGCACCGCCCGTGGCGTCCTTGAGAATGACGCCAAAGAACAGCTGCAGCAACATACCGAGCCAGAAAGCCGGGACGGCAACGAGAATCGACGTGGTGAGCGTTACCAAAATATCCCAGAAGGAATAACGCTTAACCGCCGAAATGATACCCGCACCGATACCCATGATTGCCTCGAGCACGATGGCGCACGCGGCGAGTTTGACCGTATACGGATACTTCTGGGCAAAGATTTCCGTAACCGGCAGCTTGCGCTGATACGAATTGCCCAGATCGCCATGAAGCAGGCCGTTCATGTAATACAAGTAACGGTCTACGAGCGACGTTTGAACGGGGTCGCCGTTCTCGTCAAGGATCGCGTTGCCGTCCTCGTCCGACTGGACCAGGTGATAGCGAACGCGAAGCTGAAGCTCCACCTCGGGGGACAGAGCCTTGTCTCCACCGATCAGCTTGATCGGGTCTCCCGGCACGATATTCTGGAGGGCAAACAAAATCAGCGTAACGCCCAAAAACACCGGGATGAACTGAAGCACACGTTTAACGATGTACTTACCCATACCACTCCCCTATCTAGGGATTAACCTAAATGGGATGCCGATCGCCAGACCGGCATCCCAAAATTACCATCAGCCAGTTTACCCCAGGTTAGGGAGAACTGTATGTTTCCCATGAGGTCTACGTAAATACTTGACCCTCACGGAAGCTGCAAACTCTTAGGCGAGCTCAGCGGTACCCAGATCGGCGTGCTTCTGCGGATCGACATAGAGGTGCTTGATGCGATCGGAGCCGGCGATGGTGTGCGTGTAGAACATAATCGGGATGACCGGGCAGTCGGCAGCGACCATTGCATCGGCCTCCTGCATCTTAGCGACGCGCTCCTCGTCGTCAACAATAGTACGAGCCTCGTCGACCTTGGCGTCGAACTCGGGGTTGTTGTAACCGGAGCGGTTGTCGCCACCGAGGGAGTCGGAGTGGAACAGCGGATACAGGAAGTTGTCCATGATCGGGTAGTCGGCAATCCAACCCAGACGACCGAACTGATAGTTAAAGTTCTGATACTGCTCGAGCAGGGCAGACCACTCAGGGGTATCGGAGACAGCGGTAACGCCAACCTTGGCGAGGTCGCCGATGATGGACTCCATGATCTCCTTGTGACCGCCGTCCTGGTTGTAGGACAGGGTCACGCTAATGCCACGATCCCCGTTAGCGCCAGCGGGAGCAACCTTGTCGAGGTACTCGTTAGCCTTGTCGACATCGTAGGCGCAGAACTCCCATGCGCCCTCCTTGTAGCCATCGATGCCCGGAGGAACAATGCCGTCGGCAGGGGTACGGGTACCCTTGAAGATGGTCTTACAGATGGCCTCACGGTTAATGGCCAGGGAGATGCCCCTACGCAGGTCGGCGTTGTTGAACGGCTCGGCCGTGGTGTTGCAGGTCAGATAGTACGTGGAAGGCTCGGCGCCGAGCAGCATGCGCTCGCCGTCACCCATGGTGTAGCCGTCCTTGGACACGCCGCGATCCTTCTTGGCGGCATCGATCTGAGCGACGGGAACGTCGCAGACATCGAGGTTACCGGCCTGGAACTCCTTGTAAGCGGTCTCCATGTCCTTGATGACCTGGAAGTGGATGTCATCGATCTTGGCCTTGTCGCCATAGTAATCGTCGAACTTCTTGACGTTGATCTCCTGGCCATCCTCCCACTTGCCGTCCATCATGAACGGGCCGTTACCGACCGGGGCAAGATAGAAGCTCTTGACATCGGACTCGGCGCACTCGGGAACCGGGGCCAGAGCCGGATGAGAGGCGACGAAGGGGAAGTCAGCGTAAGCGGAAGACAGCTTGACGACGAGGGTCTCATCGTCGGGGCACGTAACACCGCTGAGCTCGGTAGCGTTACCGGCAAGCAGGTCGTCATAACCCTCGACCATGGAAAGGTGATAGGAGACCTCGGAAGGACCGTACTCGGTAGCGATGGCCGACTTGGTGTTGACCAGACGCTCCCAACCGAGCTTGAAGGACTTGGAGGTAACGTCGTCACCGTTGTGGAACTTGGCCTTCTTGATCTTGAAGGTAAACTCGGTGGCGTCGTCGTTGGACTCAAAGGACTCGCAAGCCAGCGGAACGATCTCGCCCTTCTCGGCGTCGTAAGAGGTCAGAGCGTCAAAGAGCTGGTACTCGACCTGAGTGCCCTGGTCCTCCTGGACATTGTAGGGGTCGATGCAGACCGGGTTGTTGATGTAGAAGTTCAGCGTCGAACCGGACTCAGAACCGGAAGCGTCGCCACCCTTCTTGCCACATGCGGCAAGAAAAGCCATGGAGCTCGCAGCAAGGGTGCCGCCAACAAAGGCGCGACGACCCATAACGGGCTGGTGGAACATAGAATCAGCCATGCCATCCTCCTTATGAGATAGGACAAAGAAATGTTCAGTCGGACACATGTCGAAACAATCCGATCCGAACCATCAAAACGCCGCCCGCTGCTATGGCTGGTTATGCACAACGGACCAACGTTTTGCAATACAGTAGCGCATTTTATACACAATTTGGGGCTAATTCCGGTTAACGGTCGAGAATTTCTTTAGTTGGGCGAAGTATGTGGGGATATTTTGACTCTGTTACAAATATGTAAACAAAAAGGGTCCCGCACTTACGGGACCCTTTTTGAATATTTATGCGGCTCGTGCTTAGTAGCCGACGATGCCCTGCGGGAAGAAGAACATGCACAGCACGACGCACACGGCAAACACGACAGCCATGATGACGGTCAGGCGGTCGAGGTTCTGCTCCATGACGCCCGTGGCAGAGCTGGAGTTATACAGCGAGCTAGCGATCATATCCGAAACGCCGGTGCCCTTACCGGAATGCATCAGGACGAGAATCGTCAGCGCCACGGCAGAGACAGCCCAAACGACAAACAGAAGAATCTGGAACGGACCCATAGATAAGCTCCTTAATAGAACAGTTTAAACTCCAGTACTGTACCACAATCCCCCGCTCTCCCCTACCTGCCACTCAAGGACGGGGTGGAAATGGCAGAAATACCAAAAAGGGGGTTGTCCGGTTGTGGACAACCCCCTTACTAGAAAACGGTATTTGTTTTCTATTAGGCCTCGGTGGCGAGCACGCGGCCCGTCATCTCGGCGGAAGGCTCAATACCAGCCATGGTGAGCATGGTCGGAGCGATATCGGAAAGACGGCCGTCCTCGATACCGGTGAGCTTGGCCTTCTCATCAACGATGATGAACGGAACGCGGTTGGTGGTGTGAGCCGTAAACGGATGCTTGGAACCGTCGGAAGCAACGTCAAACATGTGATCGGCGTTGCCGTGGTCGGCGGTAATCAGCGCAAAGCCGCCCTTGGCGAGAATCGCCGGGACAACCTTAGACAGGGCATCGTCAACAGCCTCGACGGCCTTAACGGCGGCGTCGAAGACACCGGTGTGACCAACCATGTCGCAGTTCGCGAAGTTCACGATGTAGAAATCAGCGCGATCCTCGTTGATGGCGGCGACAAGCTTCTCGGTAACCTCGGGAGCGCTCATCTCGGGCTGCAGATCGTAGGTAGCGACCTTGGGGGAAGCGACGAGCACGCGCTCCTCGCCCTCCTTGGGCTCCTCGATGCCGCCGTTGAGGAAGAACGTCACGTGGGCGTACTTCTCGGTCTCGGCGGTGTGCAGCTGCTTCAGGCCATTGGCGGCGATAACGTCGGCCAGGACGTTCTCGGGGAACGTCTTGGGGAAGGCGACCTCGACGTCAAACGTCGGGTCGTACTCGGTCATCGTCACAAAGTGCGAAAGCTTGATCTGCTCGCGCTCAAAGCCATCGAACTCCTTGTCCGTGAACACGCGGGTCATCTGACGGGCGCGGTCGGGACGGAAGTTGAAGAAGATGGCCGCGTCGCCCTCGTGGATGCCCTCGTTGTGGGCAGCGAAGGGCTCGACGAACTCGTCGCCGCGCGGATCCTTCTCGTAGTAGGCCTTGATACCGGCAACAGGGTCGGTATCGGCATCGGATGCGTTGACCATGACGTCGTAGGCGCGCTGGATGCGCTCCCAACGGTTGTCGCGGTCCATGGCCCAATAACGGCCCGAGACGGTGGCAACGCGAGCGTCGCAACCGGTCTCCTCGGAGATCTTGGCCAGGAAGGCGCAGAACTCGCTCATGTAGCCGGCACCGGACTGCGGGTCGACGTCGCGGCCGTCCATAAAGGCGTGGACGCGAACGGTCTTGACACCGTGCTCGGCAGCCATCTTAACCAGAGCCTCGACGTGGTTCATGTGAGAATGAACACCGCCAGGGCTCATAAGACCCATGAGGTGGAGAGTCTTGCCCTCGGCCTTTACATCGTCCATAGCCTTGACGAAGACCTCGTTCTTGGCGATGGAGCCGTCCTTGATGGCGTTGTTGATGCGCGAAAGCTCCTGGAACACGATGCGGCCGGCACCGATGTTGAGGTGACCCACCTCAGAGTTACCCATCTGGCCATCGGGAAGACCCACGTCCTCGCCCGAAGCACCGAGCGTGGTGTGAGGATACTTCTCGTACAGGCTATCAAGGAAGGGCGTCTTGGCAGCGGCGACGGCGTTCTCACCATCGGCCGGGGCCAGGCCGCAGCCGTCCATGATAATCAGGAGTGCAGGAAGATGACGCTGTGCCATATGTCCTACTCGCCTGCCTTGACGACCATAGAGGCGAAGTCGGCAGCCTTGAGCGAAGCGCCGCCCACAAGGGCGCCGTCAACGTCGGGCTTGGCGACGAGCTCGGCGATGTTACCGGGCTTGGCGGAACCACCGTAGAGAACGCGGATGCCGTTGGCGAGCTCCTCGCCGAACATCTCCTTGAGGGTCTCACGGATAGCGCCGCAGACCTCCTGAGCGTCCTCGGCGGTAGCGGTCTTGCCGGTGCCGATGGCCCAGATGGGCTCGTAGGCGACGACGACCTGCTTGGGGCAGGTGATCTCAAGACCAGCAAGGCCAGCCTTGACCTGGTTCACGACGTGCTCGACATAGGTGCCGGCCTCGCGGACCTCGAGGGACTCGCCGCAGCAGAAGACGGGAACAAGACCGGCGGCAACGAGAGCCTTGGCCTTCTTGTTCTGATCCTCGTCGGTCTCGTGGAAGTAGTCGCGACGCTCGGAGTGACCGATGATGCAGTAGGTGCAGCCAGCGGACTTGAGCATGTCGCAAGAGGACTCACCGGTGAAGGCACCCTTGGCCTCCCAGTACACGTTCTGTGCACCGAGGGCGATGGGGGCAGCCTGAATGCGGTCATGAACCGTGGTGATGTCGATGGTCGGAGGGCAGACGAGCACCTCGACGCCAGCCGGAACCTCGGGCAGAGCCTGAGCCAGCTCGTCGGCGAGCTTGGCAGCCTCGGCGACGTCGTTGTTCATCTTCCAGTTACCAGCGATAAGAAGGGTGCGATTAGGCATCGAGAAGCGCCTCCACTCCGGGCAGGGCCTTACCCTCGACGAGCTCCATGGAAGCGCCGCCACCGGTGGAGATCCAGCTCATCTTGTCGGCCAGGTTGAACTTGTTGACAGCTGCGACGGAGTCGCCACCGCCGATGATCGAGGTGCAGTCGGCCTCGGCAACAGCCTCGGCGATAGCCTGGGTGCCGTGAGCGAAGTTGTCGAACTCGAAGACGCCCATGGGGCCATTCCAGAACACGGTCTTGGCGCCCTTGACGGCCTCGGCGTAGAGCTCCTCGGTCTTGGGGCCGATGTCCATGCCCTCACGATCGTCGGGGATAGCGTCGGAAGCGACAACCTCGGGGACAGCGTCCTCGCCAAAGTGATCGGCAACGCGGTTGTCGATGGGGAGCAGGATCTTGACGCCCTTCTCCTCGGCCTTCTTGAGCATCTCGCCGGCGCGCTCGACCCAGTCCTCTTCCTTGAGGGACTGACCAACGGACAGGCCCTGAGCCAGGAAGAAGGTGTAGGCCATGCCGCCACCTATGATCAGGGTGTCAGCGGAGTCGATGAGGTGATCGAGAACGCCGATCTTGGAGGAAACCTTGGAACCGCCGACGATGGCGACGAAGGGGCGCTCGGGCTCGGCGAAGATGCCGGTCAGCGTGTCGACCTCCTTCTCGAGCAAGAAGCCGGCGACGGCAGGCAGGTAAGCGGCGGGGCCCACGACGGAACCCTGGGCGCGGTGAGCGGTGCCGAAGGCATCGAGAACGAAGACGTCACCATAGGAAGCGAGCTTCTTGGCGATCTCGGGATCGTTCTTCTTCTCACGCTTGTCAAAACGGACGTTCTCGAGAACGAGGACCTTACCCGGCTCGACGGCGGCGACAGCCTCAGCAGCCTTCTCGCCGTAGGTGTCGGCGACAAAGGCAACGTCGAGACCAGAGAGCTCAGCGAGCTTCTTGGCGACGGGCTCGAGGGACAGCTCGGGCTGGAAGCCGGTGCCCTCGGGACGACCGAGGTGGCTCATGAGGATGACGCGAGCATTGTGCTCAACGAGGTAGTTGATGGTGGGCAGGGCAGCCTTGATACGGGTGGTGTCGCCAACGACGCCATCCTTGATAGGCACGTTAAAGTCAACGCGGACGAGAACGCGCTTTCCGTCGACATCGATGTCGCGGACGGTCTTCTTGGTAAAGGCCATGTTTGCTTCTACCTTTCGTACGTGTCTGCCTCCCATTACGGCAGACGATTTCTTATAAAAAGGGCGCGACCCTAGGGTGTAAGCCCTATAAGGCCGCGCCCTTCTTTAGACGCTCAACGAGCTATTCGCTAAAAGCTAAATTAAGCAACGAACTTCTCGAAGTACTTGATGGTGCGGACCATCTGAGAGGTGTA
>DBFWDM010000150.1:0-3552 GCA_048484635.1 Collinsella sp. | reverse complement strand
CCTCTATATCCGAGCATGTTCACTATGGGTGAACTGGCTTTAGAAGAAAAGCGAATATAATGCATGGATAGCATGAGAAAAACTCATGCAAAGGTGGAGGGGTGCCGTGGAAACGAATATTCAAAAGATGCAGGTGCTGCTCGAGACCGTACGCGCCGGCAGTTTTACGCGCGCCGCCGAGCGGCTAAGCTATTCGCAGTCGGGCGTGAGCCGTATGGTGGCCGATCTCGAGGCCGACTGGGGCTTTAAAGTGCTCGATAGAAGCCGCGAGGGCGTAGTGCTTTCTGCCGACGGGCGGCAGGTCATGCCGGCGGTCGAGGCGTTATGCGAAGAGTTTGGCCGCCTACAGCGACGCGTGGACGAGATGCGTGGGCTCATGCGCGGCAAGATCTGCATCGGTACGTTTTCGAGTGTGGCGACCCACGTGCTGCCGCCGGTGATTGCGCGCTTTCGCGCCGATCATCCGGATGTCGATTACGAGCTGTTGATGGGTGATTACTCCGAGATTGAGCAATGGGTGGCGGAAGGCCGCTGCGACCTGGGCTTTATTCCGCGCGAGCCACGCAGCGCCGGTATGGCGTCGCGGCCGTTGGTGCAAGACGAGCTGATGGCCGTGGTGCCAGCGGACTCCTCGCTTGCCACCGCGGAGGTCGTTTCCCTTGCCGATTTGGCCAACGAGCAGTTTATTCTGCTGGAACGCGGTAGCGACGACGAGATTACGCCGCTGTTTCGCCGCGCGGGCCTGACGGTGCGCTCTAAGCTGTCGACCTGGGATGACTATGCGATTATGGCTATGGTCGAGGACGGCCTGGGCGTGAGCATTCTTCCCGCGCTCATCTTGCGCCGCTGTCAGTTCGATGTTGCCGTGCGCCCACTCGAGGGGCATCCCCATCGCCAGATCAACGCCATATATCGAACGGCCGATGTTTCGCTTGCGGCGGCTCGTTTCCTTGAATATCTCTAAAAGCGCGTACCCGTTGTCCACTTTGGGACAATTCTCGGGGTTCGGTACATTTTATTGTGAAATTGAACTTTCGAATGAGGCACGGAGCTATACTCCTTGCTAAATTGAACTCAGGTTCAATTCGTGTTCTATAAACTGAACTTTGCCAGCAAGGAGGTTCTAGTGGCCCAAGAGACGTTTAGCGATCGCCTGCGACAGGCTATGTCCGATCGCGACGTTCGCCAGTCGGACGTGATTCGTGCATCGGAGATGCTCGGCAAAAAACTCGGCAAGAGTCAGATGAGCCAATATGTGAGCGGCAAGACGATTCCGCGGCGCGATGTGGCAGAGCTGCTCGCCCGCATTTTGGAGGTCGATGCTACCTGGCTGCTTGCCGGTGGCGCCGATCAAGGCGAGGCATCATCGACCCGTAACGTTTCCAAGCCCGAACCCCATCCCTCAGCTCAAATTCCAAGGAGCGCCAGCATGCGTACTTTTTCTAAATCCACCAAGCTCGATAACGTCCTGTATGACGTGCGCGGTCCCGTCGTCGACGAGGCTGCCCGTATGGAGGACGAGGGCGAGCGCATCCTCAAGCTCAATATCGGCAATCCGGCGCCCTTCGGTTTCCGCACGCCCGACGAGGTTATCAAGGACATGCGCCAGCAGCTGCCCGACTGCGAAGGCTATTCCAACTCGCGCGGCCTGTTCTCTGCACGCAAGGCGATTATGCAGTACTCGCAGATCAAGGGCCTGCCCAACGTTCAGATGGAGCACATCTACACGGGCAACGGCGTGTCCGAACTCATTCAGCTTTCGATGAACGCGCTGCTCGACAATGGCGACGAGATTCTGATCCCCAGCCCCGACTATCCGCTCTGGACGGCGTGCGCAACCCTTGCCGGCGGCCATCCCGTGCACTATCTGTGCGATGAGCAGGCGGATTGGTATCCCGACCTGGAGGATATGGAGTCCAAGATCACGAGCGCGACCAAGGCCCTCGTCATCATCAACCCCAACAACCCCACGGGCTCGGTCTACCCGCGCGAGGTGCTCGAGGGCATCGTCGAGGTTGCGCGCAGGCACCAGCTCATGATCTTTGCCGATGAGATCTACGACCGTCTGTGCATGGACGGCTACGAGCACGTCTCGATTGCCTCGCTCGCTCCCGATCTGCCCTGCGTCACCTTTAGCGGCCTTTCCAAGTCGCACATGATCGCGGGCTATCGTATTGGCTGGATGGTGCTTTCGGGCAACCAGCGCTGTATGAGCGACTTCATCATGGGCATCAACATGCTCTCCAACATGCGCCTGTGCTCCAACGTGCCGGCTCAGTCGATCGTCCAGACGGCGCTCGGCGGCCATCAGTCGGTTAACGACTACATCCGTCCCGGCGGCCGTGTCTACGAGCAGCGCAACTTTGTGTATGAGGCGCTCAACAAGATTGACGGCATCTCGGTGGTTAAGCCGCGTGCAGCGTTCTACATCTTCCCCAAGATGGATGTGAAGAAGTTCAACATCACCGATGACGAGCAGTTCGCCCTCGACCTGCTGCACGAGAAGAAGATCCTGATCACGCGCGGCGGCGGCTTTAACTGGGCCGAGCCCGACCACTTCCGTATCGTGTACCTGCCGCGCATGGAAGTACTCAAAGAGTCGCTCGAAGACCTCGCCGACTTCTTTGATCACTACCGCCAGAACTAGTGGGATGGAAGCTCCGCACTATGAAAAGCTCCCTGCAGTTGTTTTGCTGTAGGGAGCTTTCTTGAATCGGCGGAACTAGATCACGATCCCGTTGCAGTGGTCGATTTCGTGCTGGATGATCTCGGCGGTGTAGCCCGAGAAGTTCTTGATGCGGTGGACGAAGTTCTCGTCCAAATACTCAACCTTGATGCGGCGATAGCGGGTACAGGGACGCTCGCCGGCCAACGAGAGGCACCCTTCGCTCGTCTGGTAGGCGTTGACCTGCTCAAGAATTTGCGGGTTGTACATGAGCAGCGATTTGCTGCCGTCCTTTACGCAGATGATGCGCTTGCGCACGCCGATCATGTTGGCGGCGAGGCCCACGCACTCGTGCTCATGCTCGTGGAGCGTATCCAGGAGGTCCTGCCCGGTCGCGGCATCGTCGGGCCCCGCGTCTTCGGAAGGCAGGCGCAAAAAGGACTCGGATTTCATGATGGGCTTAATCATGGCGGGCTCCTCATGTCTTATGCTTTCGTGGACTTTTAATAATAGCGCGAAAGGAAAGCTGCACGTCCGCGTTACAATCTTTCGACGTTGGACCATGTTGCTAGATTCGTCGTGTACGGCGTCTGGCGTAAGTCTAGGGCTCATTGTCGCCCTGGACCGTTCCTCTGGGGCGATGCGATTGTCGTTCTAAGAGGAAGGAATTTCATGGGGACCAAATCCCAAAAGCAAGCTCAATCACCGTCGACAGCCTCGGCGATTCTCGTCGTAATGTATGTTGGAGCCTTTGTTGCCGCGTTTAACGAGAACATCATTAACGTGGCGCTGCACGACATTATGGCGGCCTTTTCGGTGAGTGCCACCACGGCGCAGTGGCTCGTTTCGGGCTACATGATCGTGACGTCGATCTTTACGGCTATCAT
>DBFWDM010000149.1:0-3248 GCA_048484635.1 Collinsella sp. | reverse complement strand
GGCCACTTAATGTGGCCTTCGTCTTGCGCAGGACTGTTTGAAATTTTGAGGAAGCACCCGCCCTGCCGGGGCTCCCGGGTTCCCGCTTACGAGAGCGACGTTCTCAGCAACTCGTTGAAGAGCTTCGGGTTGCCCTTGCCGCGGCTCGCCTTCATGCACTGGCCCACCAAAAAGCCGATGACCTTCTGGTTGCCGTCACGATACTGCTGCGCCTGATCGGCACAGTTAGCCAGCACCTCGTCCACGATCGGCTGCAGCGCGCCGGCGTCGCTCACCTGACGCATGCCGCGCTCGTCGACGATCTTGTTGGGGTCGTCGCCGGTCTGGGCCATGGCCTCAAAGACCTCGTGCGCCTGGTTGGAGCTGATGGCATCGGTCGCCAGCAGCTTAGCCAGCGCTGTTACCTGAGCCGGCGTGATGCCGGACTCGGTGAGCGACACACCCGCGCCCTTAAGGTAGGCGATCATCTCGTTCACCAGCAGGTTTGCGACCGTCTGGGCCTCCTTGCCAGCCATACCGGCAGCGGCGGCCTCAAAGAAGTCGGCAAACTCGGGGTCGCCAGCAATCTGCTCGGCGTCGGCCGTCTTAATGCCAAAGTCAGCCTCAAAACGGGCACGCTTGGCATCGGGCAGCTCGGGAATCTCGCCACGACAGCGGTCGATGAACTCGTCGTCCAGATCGAACGGCGCCAGGTCGGGATCGGGGAACAGGCGATAGTCGTCGGCCGTCTCCTTCACACGCATGACCACGGTGCGCTTGCGACTGGGCTCCCAGTGGCGGGTCTCCTGATAGATGATGCCGCCCTCCTCGAGCACCTCGGCCTGGCGGCAGATCTCGTAGGCAAGGCCATCGTGCAGGCTCTTGAACGAGTTGAGGTTCTTGAGCTCGGTCTTAGTGCCCAGCTTGGTCTCGCCTCGGCGACGAAGCGACACGTTGCCGTCGCAGCGCATGGAACCCTTCTCCATGGAGCAGTCCGAGATGCCCAGCGTCACAAAGATGCGACGGAGCTTCTCCATAAACAGGCGAGCCTCCTCGGGCGTGCGCAGATCGGGCTCAGTCACGAGCTCGATCAGCGGCGTGCCGCAGCGGTTGTAGTCGACGAGCGACTCGGCCGCAGCGGTAATGCGACCCTCGGCGCCACCCACGTGCACCATCTTGGCGGCGTCCTCCTCCATGTGAATGCGCAGGATGCGAATAGGCACCGTGTAGGAACCGTCCTCGCGACGCTCAGGCATCTGCAGGTTGGACGCGTCATAGCTGGCCAGGTGGCCGGCACGCTGGTTGCCCTCGCGCATGGTCGACGTCATGGACGTGGACAGGCCCTCGGCGTTGGCCGAGGCGCTCGCCAGGCTCTGGGCCTCGGCCTCGCCAAACGCGCAGTCGGGGCGCTCGGCGGCACCGCGACCGGTCACATCCAGGTCCAGGTGGCCGTACATGGCAAAGGCGACCGGACCCTGCGTGGTCTGGAAGTTCTTGGCCATATCGGGATAGAAGTAGTGCTTGCGGTAGAACATCGAGTGGCGCTGAATCTCGCAGTTGGTGGCGAGACCGGCCTTGACGATGCTCTCGATGGCGCGCTTGTTGGGCACCGGCAGGGCGCCGGGCAGGCCCAGGCACACCGGACACACGTTGGCGTTGGGCTCGTCATCGTGGCTGAGCTTGCAGTTGCAGAACATCTTGGTATCGAGTGCGGTGAGCTCGGTATGGATCTCCAGGCCGATCACGGCCTCCCAATCCTGCAGGACCTCGGAAAGCTCCTTCATTACAGCTCGCCCCCCTTCCCGGCAAAATCGGGCGCGACGGAAAGCGCAGGCGCACCCGTGGCGGCATCGGCAAAGCCGCGCTCCAGGGCGCGGGCAAACGTGAGCAGCTGACGGTCCTTAAACGCCGGACCCACCAGCTGGGCAGAAACGGGCAGCTGAGTATCCTCGCCCAGGCCCAGCGGCACCGAGATACCACCGTTGCCGCAAATGTTGAGCGAGATGGTGTACAGGTCGGACAGGTACATCTGCGTGGGGTCGCTGATCTCGCCAAACTTAAAGGCCGTGCGCGGCGAGGCGGGCATAAGGATGGTGTCCACCTTGGCATACGCGGCGTCGTAGTCCTGCGTAATGAGCGTGCGGGCCTTTTGCGCAGCGTAGTAGTACTTGTCGTACACGCCCGAGCTCAGCAGGTAGGCGCCGAGCATCTGACGGCGCTTGGCCTCGGCGCCAAAGCCGTGGGCGCGCGAGAGCGAGCTCTGATCGGACAGGTTGGCGCAGCCCTCCTCCTGATAGCCGTAGCGAATGCCGTCGAAGCGTGCCAGGTTGGAGAACGCCTCGGCCGGGCCGATGACGTAGTACGCGGCGATGGCGGCGTCCAGGTGCGGCAGGTCGACCTCGACCAGCTCGGCGCCCTGGTTCTGCAGCTCCTGGGCGGCGCGCTGAACAGCGACCTTGACCTCGGGCGTCAGGCCCTCGGCCTCCATAAACGCAGGGATAATGCCCACGCGCTTGCCCTCGATGCTGTCGTTGAGGTGCTCGGTAAAGTCGACGGCGCAATCCTGGCTGGTGCAGTCGTACGGATCGTGGCCCGCGCCGGTAAGCGCGTTCATGGCCAGCGCGACATCCTCGACCGTGCGGCCAAAGGGGCCCACCTGGTCGAGCGACGAGCCAAAGGCAACCACGCCGTAACGGCTCACGGCGCCATACGTGGGCTTAAAGCCCACCACGCCGCACAGCGACGCCGGCTGACGAATGGAGCCGCCGGTATCCGAGCCCAGCGAGAGCGCGACCTCGCCCGCGGCGACGGCGGCAGCAGAGCCGCCCGAGGAGCCGCCGGGCACGCGCTCGGTATCCCAGGGGTTGTTGGTGCGGTGGAACGCCGAGCTCTCGGTGGAGCTGCCAAAGGCAAACTCGTCCATGTTTGCCTTGCCCATGGGCAGGCAGCCGGCATCGAGCATCCGCTGGACGCAGGTGGCGGTGTAGACGCTCTGGTAGTCCCCGAGCATGCGGGAAGCGCAGGTGGTACGCGTGCCCACAAGGTTCATGTTGTCCTTGATGGCCAGCGGCACGCCCGCGAGCGGAGGCAGCGGCTTGCCTGCGGCACGGTCGGCATCCACGCGCGCAGCGGCCTCGAGCGCAAGCTCGGGCGCCACCTGCAGGAATGCCTGGACCCCGCCCTCGCGCGCCTCGATGGCGGCAAGAGAAGCCTGGGCCACTTCGGTAGCGGTAAAGTCGCCGGCGGCAACGCCCGCGGCGATCTGGGCG
>DBFWDM010000148.1:0-3827 GCA_048484635.1 Collinsella sp. | reverse complement strand
GCCTCGACGGTCTCGTCGAACTTGGCGGTGTCGAGCTCCTTGATGAGCTTGGCAGCCTGAAGGGGGGTGTAGAGCGTGGCGCGGTCGATCTTCTCGGCAGCGGCGTTATAGCTCTTACCATGCTTAGCCATGTGCATTACCTCCTGTGGTTAAACGGGCGTGAGCCCTCCCACATCGTATCGTGTGCCCTATTGCACACATTTAACGGGCGCCCCGGTCGGAGCACCCGCCGTTACCATAAGAAATCGCTACTCAGCGATGGTGACGCCCATGGAACGGGCGGTACCGGCGATGATCTTCTTGGCGGCGTCAATGTCGTTGGCATTGAGGTCCGGCATCTTGATCTCGGCGATCTTGGTGAGCTGCTCCTGGGAGAGCTGACCAACCTTGTCAGCCTGGGGCTTAGCGGAACCAGACTTGAGGTTCAGCTCCTTCTTGATAAGGTGAGCCGCCGGCGGGGTCTTGGTGATGAAGGAGAAGGACTTGTCCTCGTAGACAGAGATCTCAACGGGGATGATGTCACCCTTCTTGTCCTGCGTCTCGGCGTTAAAGGCCTGGCAGAACTGCATGATGTTCACGCCAGCAGCGCCCAGGGCGGGGCCGACGGGAGGAGCGGGGTTTGCTGCACCAGCAGGAATCTGGAGCTTAATGACGTTGGCAACCTTCTTCTCAGCCATGGTCATTCCTTTCGAATCACGAGTGTGAAGTACTTGCTATATCGTAAGCACGCACGTGTTAGAAGCACTCCTGAGATGAGCAGTCACAGAAGAAGCACGCTCGCGCGAACGGACGAAAACTTAAGCGATGACAGCGACCTGGTTAAAGTCGAGCTCGACCGGCGTCTCGCGGCCAAAGATCATCAGCGTGACCTTGAGCTTGCCAGCCTCGGTGTTAACCTCGGAGACCTTGCCATCAAAGTCGGTAAGCGGGCCATCGGTGACGCGGACGGACGTACCGACCTCAATATCAACCGAGGTGCGCTTGGGCGAATCGCCCTTACCGGGACGACGAGTCATCTTGTTGTACTCGTCGCGGGAAAGCGGAGCGGGCTTGCCGTTGCCGCCTAGGAAACCGGTGACGCCAGGCGTGTTACGAACACACGTCCAAGCATCGTCATCCATCTCCATGCGGACCAGGACATAACCCGGGAAGATCTTGGAATCCTTGGTCTCACGCTTGCCACCCTCTTTAATCTCGGTGACGCGCTCCATAGGAATCTCGATATCAAAGATACGGTCCTGCATGCCCATAGTCTCGATGCGATGCTCGAGATCGGACTTAACGCGGTTCTCGTATCCAGAGTAAGTGTGAACGACGTACCAACGCTTAGACATGGTTTAGCCCCTCAATCCAGAGAACAGAGCAAGAGCCTCGCCAAAGCCAGCATCGAGCAGAGCGATGACGACGCCGACGACGATCAGAGAAGCGCAAACAACAACCGAGTAGTTCACGAGCTCCTTCTTATCGGGCCACGTGACACGCTTCATCTCGGACTTGACCGAAGCGAAATACTTCTTGGTGCGGGCGAAGAAACCAGGCTTCTCGTTCTTCTTGGACTTCGCAGCCTTCTCGTTCTTCTTGGCAACGGCCTTCTTGGCCTCAACCTTGGAGTTGGCGGCAGCTTTGTTGGCAGGTGCCGGCTGCTGAGCCTTCTTCTTGTTCTTCTTGTTGGCCATTTGGGTTACCTCCGCGCAATGCGCTTATACATGAGTAAACCGTAAGCCCCCAAGTGGGAACTTACGGAATAATGACTGGCACGCCAGGAAGGACTCGAACCCTCAACACTCGGTTTTGGAGACCGATGCTCTACCAATTGAACTACTGGCGTATGTGACTAGAGACTAGCGAGTCTCTTTGTGCAGCGTGTGATGACGGCACCAGGGGCAATACTTCTTGATCTCCATACGATCAGGCATGTTCGCCTTGTTCTTGGTGGTCGTATAGTTGCGGCGCTTGCACTCAGTGCACGCAAGAGTAACTAGAGTACGCATGTATCCTGAACCTTTCATATCCGCCCCGTACGGGCACGAGATGGTACTTTATCAGCTCTATGTAAGTGCTGTCAATGAAAACCTCGAATCAATTGGTTCTCGCTGGATCCATTCATATTTGGAACACATCAATGAAGCCAGCGAGATCTAATCGATCCCTCACGCTCGGCTTAAGGGCGAGCGAAGCGTAATCGGCGGGGAATAAGTCCCGCGTAGAAAAGAACCCGGCACCCTATAAGTGCCGGGTTCTCTCTAAGTCAGCTATATCAAAGAGCTAATTTACTCAATAATCGTGGAGACGATGCCCGAACCGACGGTGTGGCCACCCTCGCGGATAGCAAAGCGCAGGCCCTCCTCCATGGCGATCGGGTGAATGAGGTCACCCTCGATGGTGATGTGGTCACCAGGCATAGCCATCTCGGTGCCCTCGGGGAGCTTGACCGTACCGGTAACGTCGGTGGTACGGAAGTAGAACTGAGGACGATAACCATCGAAGAACGGGGTGTGACGACCGCCCTCCTCCTTGGTCAGAACGTAGATCTCGCCGGTGAACTTGGTGTGCGGGGTAACCGAACCGGGCTTGCAGAGAACCTGGCCGCGCTCGATGTCCTCACGCTTGATGCCGCGGAGCAGCAGACCGACGTTGTCGCCAGCCTCGCAGAAGTCCATGGACTTACGGAACATCTCGATACCGGTAACGACGGTGTTCTGGGTATCCTTGATGCCGACGATCTCGACGGGCTCGTTGAGCTTGAGCTCACCGCGCTCGACACGGCCAGTAGCAACGGTACCACGGCCGGAGATGGTCATAACGTCCTCAACGGCCATCAGGAACGGGAGGTCGTTGTTACGAGCAGGCGTCGGGATGTACTCGTCGACGGCCTTCATGAGCTCGCGAATGGCGTCCATCCACTTGGCGTCGCCCTCGAGAGCGCCCAGAGCGGAGCCACGGATGACGGGGATGTCGTCGCCGGGGAAATCGTACTCGGAGAGGAGCTCACGGGTCTCCATCTCGACGAGGTCGATGAGCTCGTCATCGTCGACCATGTCACACTTGTTCAGGAAGACGACGATGTAGGGAACGCCGACCTGACGGGCGAGCAGGATGTGCTCGCGGGTCTGAGCCATGGGGCCGTCGGTAGCAGCGATGACCAGGATAGCGCCGTCCATCTGAGCAGCGCCGGAGATCATGTTCTTGACGTAGTCAGCGTGGCCCGGGCAGTCAACGTGAGCGTAGTGACGGGCAGCAGTCTCGTACTCAACGTGGGAGACGGAAATCGTGATGCCGCGCTCGCGCTCCTCGGGAGCCTTGTCGATGTTCTCGAACGCAGTGAAGTCAGCCTTGCAGCCCTCGGTCTCGGAGAGAACCTTGGTGATGGCGGCGGTCAGCGTGGTCTTGCCGTGGTCGACGTGACCAATGGTGCCGATGTTAACATGCGGCTTAGTGCGCTCAAACTTCTCTTTGGCCATAAAGCCCTCCTCTAAACAGGTCGTCCCCGGACGGGACTTTGCCTTTATACCATAGTGGCCTCTCAACATACTATTGAGAAGCCACCGTGTTACCTATGGTAGCGGTGACTGGATTCGAACCAGTGACGCCACGGGTATGAACCGTGTGCTCTAACCAACTGAGCTACACCGCCGGATGGAGCCTGCAACCAGACTTGAACTGGTGACCTCTTCGTTACCAACGAAGTGCTCTACCGACTGAGCTATACAGGCACTTGACGGGTGGGAGCTATAGGATTCGAACCTATGTAGGCAGAGCCAACGGGTTTACAGCCCGTCCCCATTAACCACTCGGGCAAACTCCCAATCGTTCAAGTATCCGCAGGT
>DBFWDM010000147.1:0-4521 GCA_048484635.1 Collinsella sp. | reverse complement strand
ATAAAGGGGGATGGAGTCATGGCATTTGACTTCACGGGCAAGACCGCGATTGTCACGGGCGGCACTCAGGGCATTGGCCTCGAGATCGCCAAGGGCATCGTCGCGGGCGGCGGACATGTCGCGCTCATCGCAAGGAACGCTGCTAAGGGCGAGGCCGCTGTGGCCGAGCTTGGCGAGGGCAACAAGTTCTATCAGCTCGATGTCGCCGATGCGCCCAAGGCGCGCGAGACCGTCGAGCAGATTTTTACGGACCTGCCGCAAACCAACATCCTGATCAACTGCGCTGGCGTCATCAGCACCAAGAAGTTCGACGAGATCGATGACACCGAGTGGCGCCGCACCATCGACATCAACCTCAACGGTACCTTTACCATGATGAACGCCGTCTACCCGCACTTTAAGGCGGCCCATGCCGGCACTATCGTCAACGTGAGTTCCGTTGCGGGCAAGATCGGTGGCGGCCTGCTCGGCACCGCGGCTTACGCGAGCTCCAAAGCAGGCGTTAACGGTCTGACCAAGGCAGTCGCCAAGGAAGGCGGCAAGTTTGGCGTTCGCTGCAACGCCGTGTGCCCGTCGCTCACGTTGACCGATATGACCTCGATTCTCTCTGACGAGAACTCTCAGCGCATCATCAACGGTATTCCTCTGGGCCGCGCCGCCCAGGCCAGCGAGCCTGCGCAGATGGTGCTGTTCTTCGCTTCCGACCTCGCCAGCTTCGTGAACGGCGAGATTGGTGACTGCGACGGCGGCATCGTCCTGGACGGGTAATACCCCGCGGTGATCGTTTGGCGGCGACCCTGGCGACTCGGGGTTGTCGCCTTCTTTCTGACATAGGCGCGTGCGGCTACGATTCGCATGCATCCAAAGGAGATATATATATGAGTGAATCGACTGCGGTGGAGGCGCCGGCGGCAAAGGAGCCGTTCTTTAAGATGTCCTCCATCCCGGGCGCCAATATCTTGGTGCCGCTTCTGTTGGGCTGCCTGCTCAACACGCTATTCCCCGACCTGTTTAAAACGCTCGGTAGCTTTACGTTTGGCATGACCCAGCAGGGTGCAGGCCCGCTCGTTGGTGCCTTTTTGCTCATCGTCGGTACGACGATTTCGTTTAAGAGTGCTCCCGCCGCCGCTGCACGCGGCGCCATCATCATCGCTGTCAAGCAGATCGTGGTCGTTGCCGTGTCGCTGCTCATCCTTTATGTGTTCAACGACAACCTGTTTGGCATCTCTGCCATGGTGATGCTGGCGGCTTGCACCGGCGCCAACAACGCTATGTACGCTGGTCTGATGGGCACCATGGGCAACGAGGCCGAGCGTGGCGCCGTCGCCATCACCACGCTCGTTGTCGGCCCTCCGGTCACGATGATCGTGCTCGGCGCTGCCGGTCAGGCTCCGATCGGCTGGTCGCTCGTGGGTGCCATTCTGCCGATCGTCATCGGCATTATTCTGGGTAACCTGTTCCCCAGCTTTAAGAAGATGATGGCACCGGCACTTTCCGCCATCATCGTGCTCGTCTTCTTTGCCATGGGCTCGACCATGACCTTTGGCCAGCTCATTAATGGCGGTCTCCCCGGTATTCTGCTCGGCGTGATCTGCTCGGTGGTCTTTGCAATTCCCGTCATCGCGGTCGATAAGCTCACGGGTGGTACGGGTGTCGCAGGTGCGGCCATTTCGAGCTGCGCCGGAGCCAATGTGGCCACGCCTGCTGCCATGGCAAGCGTCAACGGGGCCATGTACGGCGGCGCCGTGCTCGCGACGGCTACGGCACAGGTTGCTGCCTGCGCAATCGTGACGGCTATTTTGACCCCGCTGGTCACCAGCTGGTGCTACAAGCATTTTGAGGGCCAGGGCAACGGCGATAGCAAGGCAACGACCGACAAGGCCGCCGCAGCCGCCTAATGCCAAGCGGCAATCAAAGCTAAAAACTAGCTACGCCACAGGGCGGCCACGGGGGATCCCGTGGCCGCCCTGCAGTTTCTGTAGGGTCTCTGGGACACTTTACCATGCTAAAGCTGGCATAACAGCTAGAGCGAACGTCGTACAAAGGCAAGGAAAAATAACATACAAATCGGTGAACGGTAGTTGTTCGCGCTCGCGTTTCCTGCGGATTTGTAAAAAACGCCCTTATGATATAAAAAAAGAAACATATAACAGCCCAGATGGAGAGGGTCGCTATGTTATCCTTCTCAGACGGGTGAAATCTTGGGTTTTGGGTTGTAGTTCCAAGGTGGACAAACGTGTTCCCTGCACCAACGTGTGGTGAAGAACGGAAGAAGCCGGTAGTGCAAGCCGAACATTCAAGAATTCAATAAGCAGCGGTGTGAGAGAGCGCCGCATTACACGTAACTAGGAGCGTGGTTACACAATGCAGGAGGCATGGGAAGGCTTCAAGGAAGGCATTTGGACGGGAGAGGTTGACGTCCGAGACTTCATCCAGAAGAACTACACCCCCTACGAGGGCGACGAGTCGTTCCTCGCCGGCCCGACCGAGCGTACCAAGGAGCTGTGGGGCGAGGTTCTCGACCTGCTGCTTAAGGAGCGCGAGCAGGGCGGTGTCCTCGATATGGACACCAAGACCGTTACGGGTATCGTGAGCCACCCCGCTGGCTACATCGATAACGCCCACCGCGAGAAGGAGACCATCGTCGGTCTCCAGACTGACAAGCCGCTCAAGCGCGCGCTGCACGTCAACGGTGGTATCCGCATCGCTTGCCAGGCTGCCAGCCAGCACGGCTACAAGGTCGACGAGAACGTTGTTGAGCGCTACACCTTTGAGCGCAAGACCCACAACGCCGGCGTCTTCGATGTTTACACCCCCGAGATGCGTGCTTGCCGCTCGGCTCACATCATCACCGGTCTGCCCGATGGCTATGGCCGCGGCCGCATCATCGGCGACTACCGTCGTGTTGCCCTGTACGGCGTCGACTACCTGATCAAGGACAAGGAGGCCCAGAAGGCTTCCACCCCGACGGTCATGACCGCCGACAACATCCGCGATCGTGAGGAGCTGCAGGAGCAGATCCGCGCCCTCGGCGAGCTCAAGATGATGGCCGAGACCTATGGTTTCGACATTTCCAACCCTGCTACCAACACGCAGGAGGCCATCCAGTGGATGTACTTCGCCTACCTTGCTGCCGTCAAGGAGCAGAACGGCGCTGCCATGTCCATCGGCCGTACCTCTACGTTCATCGACATCTACGCTGAGCGCGACCTTGCCAACGGTACCTTCACCGAGGAGCAGATCCAGGAGTTCGTGGATCACTTCATCATGAAGCTTCGCATGGTCAAGTTTGCCCGTACCCCTGAGTACCAGGCCCTGTTCACCGGCGACCCGCAGTGGGTCACCGAGTCCATCGGCGGCATGGGTGTCGACGGCCGTACGCTCGTTACCAAGATGAGCTACCGCTACCTGCACACGCTCGAGAACATGGGCACCAGCCCCGAGCCCAACATGACCGTTCTGTGGTCGACCCGTCTGCCCGAGAACTTCAAGAAGTTCTGCGCCAAGACTTCTGTCGCCAGCTCCTCGATCCAGTACGAGAACGACGACCTCATGCGTGTCTATCACGGCGACGACTACGGCATCGCCTGCTGCGTGTCCTCCATGCGCATTGGCAAGGAGATGCAGTTCTTCGGCGCCCGCGCCAACCTGGCCAAGTGCCTGCTGTACGCACTCAACGGCGGTGTTGACGAGGTCTCCAAGAAGCAGGTCGGCCCCAAGTACCGCGCCGTCGAGGGCGATACGCTCGATTACGACGACGTTGTGGCCAAGTACAACGACATGATGAAGTGGCTCGCTGGCGTGTACGTCAACTCGCTGAACATCATTCACTACATGCACGACAAGTACTGCTACGAGCGCATCCAGATGGCTCTGCACGACAAGCACGTGCACCGCTGGTTCGCTACGGGCATCGCTGGCCTTTCCGTCGTGGCTGACTCCCTGTCCGCCATCAAGTACGCCAAGGTTCACCCCGTCCGCGACGAGAATGGCATCATCGTCGACTTTGAGACCGAGGGCGAGTTCCCCAAGTACGGTAACGACGACGACCGCGTCGACCAGATCGCTCACGACGTTGTGCACCAGTTCATGGAGTACATCCGCATGAACGACACCTACCGCAACTCCGTGCCCACGACCTCGGTTCTGACCATTACCTCCAACGTCGTGTACGGTAAGAAGACCGGCTCCACGCCCGACGGCCGCAAGGCTGGCCAGCCGTTCGCCCCGGGTGCAAACCCCATGCACAAGCGCGATAGCCACGGCGCCATCGCTTCGCTGTCTTCGGTTTCCAAGCTCCCG
Source organism: Collinsella sp. (assembly GCA_048484635.1). Lineage (GTDB taxonomy): Bacteria > Actinomycetota > Coriobacteriia > Coriobacteriales > Coriobacteriaceae > Collinsella. Next base: position 219 of record DBFWDM010000147.1, on the reverse strand, counting down.
TTCCGCGATGCTCAGGACGGCATCTCCAACACCTTCTCCATCATCCCGAGTGCGCTCGGCAAGGAGGACCAGGTGTTCTTTGGCGATATCGACCTTGATCAGCTGGGCGAGTAACTATTGTTAGTGCTATACTAACAATAACGATTACTGATTAGCGCGCCGGTTTCGGCCGGCGCCTATTAATCGAAGGAGACACATTATGAAGGTTTCTGAAGTTTC
>DBFWDM010000146.1:0-1493 GCA_048484635.1 Collinsella sp. | reverse complement strand
TCGGCCGTCAACGCGGCTTCCTCGGCGACGGGCAGGTCGCTCGTGCCGGCGCAGGCGACGACGATGCGTCCGTTGCCGGTAGGGGAGGGCTTGCCGCCCACGAGGGCGAGCTGCGCGTCCGGGACATATCCCAGGTCGATGTCGTTGTCGAGGAGCTCCGAGGTACGGGCTGCCTTTTCGGCGTCCAGGCGCGTGACCAGGATGCGCTCCTGGCCGGCATCGCGCAGCGCCTCGATAATGGCGGCAATCTGCTCGGCGGTTTTACCGGCACCGTAGACAACCTCGCCGGCTCCCTGGCGTACCCCGCGTGAAAGATCGAGCTGCGCAAAACCCAGATCGGCGGTTGGCGCCGTCTGGATGCGCGTGAGGGCGACTGCCGGAGTGACTGCTCCGCAGGCAACATCGCTCAGCAATTGCTCAAGATCTCGCTTATCCATATATGTTCCTTTCGACGGCGCAAAGTCTAGCACTCAAAGGGTATGTTTCCGAACACTAAGACAAAATTGTTCGGAAACTATAGGACAGACTGATTCAATTGTTGGGCGGATCGACTAGTCACGCAGGATGATGTCCATGGCGAGCATCAGGTTGCGCTCGTCGATGGCAAACGGGGCGGCCTCGCGCGTCTTGGGCTTGGCGCAAAACGCGATGCCCGTGCCCGCAGCCTGAATCATGGGGATGTCGTTGGCGCCGTCGCCGATTGCCACGGTATGGGCCATGTCGACACCGCACTCAACTGCCCAGTCCAGCAGCTGGATGAGCTTGGACTCCTTGGTCACAATGTCTGCCGCCAGCTTGCCCGTGAGCTTGCCGTCTACGACCTCCAAGCGGTTGGCCAGGCAAAAATCGATGCCCGCGGCAGCCACGATCTTGTCGGCGACCTCGTGGAAGCCGCCACTCACGACGCCGACCTTCCAACCCTTGCTGTGCGCCGAGCGCACAAGCTCCAGCGCACCGGGTGTAAATGTCACGCGCTCAAAGGTGCGCTTGAACACGCTCTCGTCCAGGCCGGCGAGCAGCCCCACACGCTCCTCGAGCGCTTGCTTAAAGTCCAGCTCGCCGCGCATGGCGCGCTCGGTGATCTGTGCCACCTGCTCGCCCACGCCGGCCTCTTCGCCCAACAGGTCGATGACCTCCTGGTTGATGAGCGTGGAGTCAATATCCATAACGATGAGGCGTGCAGTCATGGCGGGCCTTTCCGAGTGCGGTTGTATTGGGGCACATTGTCGCACGCGGCGCGCCTTGGCGACGGCCAGGCCGCGTCAATTGTTTCGTCTCCGTCAAGTCTTTGGGCAAGAGCTACTTTTTCGCGGCACATCGACGCGGGTGCGATAAGATAGAACGCCATGTCTGGCTGCGCGGTTTACGCAGGCTGGGCAAATCTGTACGACGCCGCCCGGAACGACACGGGGCGGCACAGATCCATAAAGGAGGATCACTGGTATGAGCCAGACCCGTCCCATCGATGAGCATTCCATGCACACCCGTACCTG
>DBFWDM010000145.1:0-14186 GCA_048484635.1 Collinsella sp. | reverse complement strand
GGCCCGAAAGCTCGACCCCAAGGTACTCAGCGATCTTCTGAGCGAGGGGACGGTTGGAGGAACCGGAATACACGCGGATGGACTTGCGCATATTCTCCGACTTCTCGGGATCATTAATCGGCATTACCCTTCTCCTTTATATCGAATGCCATATAGATGCCTTGTTGCATTGTAACCGCGCGACGGGGTTAATCGGGTCTTGATAACGTCTTTACCGTCAACGGACACGAACCGACCACTCATCCTGTCGCGCAGGTCACGATAGAAAAAAGGAGCCGCCCCCCATGTGAACAGCTCCTTAGATGCTTGGTAAAACGTTATACCTCGTCGTCCTCGTGCAGACGGCGGCGATAATCGGCGGCCCAGCCCTCAATATTTATCTGGCGGGCACGACCCAGGCCAAGTGCGTCTGCCGGGACCGGCTCGGTGATGACGGAGCCGGCGGCCACGAGCGCGCCGTCGCCAATCTGGGCGGGCGCGACCATCATGGTGTCGGAACCGATGAAGGCATCCTTGCCGATGACGGTCTTGTGCTTGTGTACGCCATCGTAGTTGCAGGTGATGGAGCCCGCGCCCACGTTGACGCCGGAGCCCATGGTGGTATCGCCGATGTAGGACAGGTGCGGCACCTTGGAGCCCTCGCCGATCGTGGACTTCTTGATCTCCACGTGCGTGCCGGCCTTGGAACCGTCGAGCATGTGGGTGCCCGGGCGCAGGTAGGCGCGCGGGCCGCAGTCGACGCCGTTCTCGATGACGGCCTCGACGGCGATGGTTTCATCGATGGTGCAGCCGCTGCCGACGGTGGTGTCGGTGAGGCGGCTGTTGGGGCCGAGCTGGCACTCCTCGCCCACGGTGACGTGGCCGATCAGGTGCGTCTGCGGCCACACGACGGTGTCGCGGCCGATGGTGGCGTCGGGGCCGATCCAGGCCTGCGTGGGGTCGATGAAGGTGACGCCCTCGGCCATCCAGTGCTCGTTGATGCGGTCGCGCGCGATGGCGGTGAGCTGTGCGAGCTGGATGCGGCTGTTGACGCCCAGGCCGTCGCGGTAGTCGTCGCAGTGGAAGATGGAGACCGCCTGGCCGTGGCCTTTGAGGATCTCGAGCATGTCGGGCAGGTAGTACTCGGATTGCGCGTTGTCGTTGCCGATCTCGTTAATGTGGGCGGCGAGCTGCGCGCCGTCGAAGGCGTAGCAGCCGGCGTTGCACTCCAGCAGCGTGGCGGCCTGCTCGGGCGTGCAGTCCTTCTGCTCGATGATGCGCTCGATCTGGCCGTCGGCGCCCAGCTTGATGCGGCCGTAGCCGAAGGGGTCGGGCGGGGTCATGGTCATGACGGTGCAGGCGAGCTCGCCGGTAGCGACGGTCTGTGCGAACTTGGCGACGGTGTCGGCGGTGATGAGCGGCAGGTCGCCGTTGAGCACGACGACCGGGCCTTGCGCGATGCCGCAGGCCTCGAGCGCGACCTTCACGGCGTGGCCGGTGCCCAGGCGCTCGGTCTGCTCGACGCACTCGACCTTGGTGGCGCTGTTGGCATAGGCGCCGTCGATGAGGGCGCGCATCTCGTCGGCGTGGCTGCCGATGACGACCACGACGCGGCTGCAGCCGGCCTTGATGGTGGCGTCGACGATCCACTGGACCATGGGCTTGCCCAGGATCTTGTGCGAAACCTTGCAGTGGTTCGACTTCATGCGGGTGCCCTCGCCGGCAGCGAGGATAATTGCGGTTGCGTCCATGTGATCTCCTGTTACGTTATAGAGACGTGCGTTTGGAAACGATACACGGCGCAATATGATACCGCAGGCATATGTTGAGCGCGTAGCGATTGGTTTGCGGCGGTTGAGGCTTGCGCCGCCGGCGTGGCGTTTGCACTGCTTGCGTGCGGCGTTGGCGGTGCTGCGGAGCTGTCGTTTGAGCGAGGGGACGGGGGTGCCCGTGGACAACATACAAGAGGAGTTTGGCGGCGAGCCCGTCGCGGCGTTCTCGATGTCGCATCCGGCTGTGCCGGCACTCTATATAGTGCTGACGCTGGGGCTCACCATGTTCTCTATGCAGCCGGTGCTGATTGCGCTGTCACTTGCGGGCGGGCTGGCGTATGGATTTGCGACGCGTGGGGCTGCCCGCACGCTGGGCGCGCTTCGCTGGCAGCTGCCGGTGATTTTGATTATCGCGCTGGTCAATCCACTGTTTGGCACCTCGGGCTCGACGGAGCTGTTCCGCATTGGCATGCGCGCGGTGTATCTGGAGAGCATGGTATATGGCCTGTGCATGGGTGGGCTGTTTGTGGCGAGCGTGCTGTGGTTTGAGGCCGCGGCGTCGATGCTCGAATACGACAAGGTGCTCGCGCTGCTGGGTAATGCCGCACCGGTGATCGCGCTCATGATCTCGATGTGCATGAGGCTTATCCCGCAGTTTTTGCGCCGCGGTCGTACGGTGCTGGCGGTGCAGGATGCGATTGACGTGCCGGGGCGCGCGCCGGCCGATCCCGTGCGCTCGCGTCTGCGGGCGTCAAGCGTGTTGATGGGCTGGGGCATGGAAGATTCGCTGGATCGCGCGGACGCGATGCGCTCACGCGGGTGGGGTGCCGCGACGCGTCGTACGACGTATGCGCGGTATCGACTGGGACTCAGCGACGTTGCCGCGCTGGTTGGGCTTGCGCTGTTTGGTGTGGCCACGGCGGCAGTGGCGTGGACCGCGACGACGCAGTATTCGTTTTATCCGCAGCTCTCGGTGCCGGCGCCGTGGCTGGGCTATGTCGTGTACGCTGCCTGGATGGTGCTGCCTTGCGCGTTGCACGCGATTGATGAGAAGAGGTTTGGCTGATGGCTCGGTTGGATAGGGGCCCGGTGTCGGGCGCGGCGTGCGGCCCGGATATGCCGGCGATTGAGGTGCGGAGCCTGAGCTTTGCCTACCCCGATGCTGATGCTGCGGTGCTCGAGGGGCTCGACTGGTCTGTTCCCCAAGGTGCATTTGCGTTGCTTGTTGGCGGTACCGGATCGGGTAAGTCGACGCTGCTGTCGCTGCTCAAGCCCGAGATCGCGCCGGCGGGCGAGCGCACTGGCGAACTGCGCGTGCTGGGCGAGAACGTTGCCGACATGGACGCGCGGGCATCGGCGGAGCGCGTGGGCTATGTGTTCCAGGATCCCGAGAACCAGATTGTGTGCGAGACCGTGTGGCACGAGATGGCGTTTGGCCTAGAGAATCTGGGCGTGTCGCGCGACGAGATGCGCCGCCGTGTTGCCGAGACCAGCTATTTCTTTGGTCTGGAGGACTGGCTTCATCGCGATACCGACACGCTTTCGGGTGGCCGCAAGCAGCTGCTGTCGCTTGCCGCCGTCCTGGCGCTGCGTCCGCGTGTGCTGCTACTCGACGAGCCCACGTCTCAGCTCGATCCCGTTGCCGAGAAGAATTTTCTGCACGCGCTGTTTCGCGTGAACCGTGAGCTGGGCTGCACGGTTGTTGTGGCGACGCATCAGCCGCGCCCAATGCTCGAATACGCGACGTGTGCGTACCGGATTGAGGATGGCCGCGTGCACGAGGCGGCGGATATGGCATCTTTGGGACGCCGAGAATCGCTGTTTTCCGATGACACGTTGGGGTGGGGTGCCATCCGATGTGCAAAAAACGGAGTATTCAGCAGGCGTGAGGACAATTTGGGCTCTCTGGAGCCGCCCGGGGACGTATCGAGCGCGAAAAAAAGTTCAGAATTGGACAAATCGTCCGAATTTGTGGCGCAAACGTCGCTCGAGAACGGCTCGGAAGCCTTTCCGCGCACGGATGGAAGCAGAATACTCCAAAAAATGCACGGCGGGTCGGCTACCACCCTGTCGGAAGGCTGGTTTCGCTACGATCGCGCGGGCGGTTGGGTGCTGCGCGGGCTCGATGTGTCGTTTTCGGCTGGCGCGGTGCATGCGATCGTGGGCGGTAACGGCTGCGGTAAGTCGACAATGCTTTCGGTGCTGGCGAAGACCGCCAAGCTGCAGCGCGGCCGCATGGTGCGCGGAGCGGCCTCGGCGGCGCTGCTGCCTCAGAATCCCAAAGCATTGCTGGTTGCCGAGACGGTGCGCGACGAGCTGATGGAATGGGCCTCGACCTGCGGATATGACGAGAACTTGGCGCGGGAGCGTGCGGCGCAACTGGGATTGGACGGCCTGGAGACGCGCCACCCTTACGACCTCTCGGGCGGACAGCGCCAGCTGCTTGCGCTGGCAAAGCTGCTGCTGATCGGCCCCGAGCTGCTGCTGCTTGACGAGCCCACGAAGGGCCTTGACCTGGAGAGCCGCCGCATCATCGCCCGCGCCCTGCGTGACCATGCGAAGGCTGGCGGCACCGTCATCATGGCTACGCACGATTTGGACTTTGCCGAGCAGGTAGCCGACGACGTCGCCATGATGTTTGACGGCGAGATTGCCTGCATGGAGCCCCCGGCCGACTTCTTTGCCGACAACGTGTTCTATAGGGCGTGATGGGATGACGGACTGTCGTTTCTCGCGTTTACTCACAAAACTGGAGATCCCGCTGTTGTTGGCGGTGCCGGCGGTGATGGCAGCGGCGTTGCTGGCGGGCGTTGAGCAGGCGGCGCTTGCCATGCTTGTCGTGGTGGCGCTGGTGCTTGCACTGTTCTTTGCGGGTTACGAGGCATCTCGTCCGGGTTTGCGCCAGATTATGCCCACGCTGGTGCTGGCGGCGCTGGCGGCGGCGGGGCGCATCCTGTTTGGGCCCATTCCCGACTTTAAACCGGTGAGCGCCATCGCCATTATCGCGGGGGCGACGCTTGGTCGCCGCAATGGTTTTATGGTTGGCGCGCTGGCGGCGCTGACCAGCAATTTCTTTTTTGGGCAGGGCATGTGGACGCCATGGCAGATGTATGCCTGGGGCCTGGCTGGCTATGTTGGCGGTGCGCTGGCGCATGCCGGTGCGTTCGACCGTGCGGATGGAACCGTGCGCATGCCGGCGCTGATGGCGTACGGCTTTGCTTCGGGTCTGCTGTACGGCGTGGTGATCAACGCGTATGACATCATTGGTTTTGTACAGCCGCTTACTTGGGCGGGTGCCGCGGCGCGTCTTGCCACGGCAGTGCCGTTCGATATTACGCACGGCCTTGCGACCTGCGTGTTTTTGGCCGCCTTGTACAAGCCTTGGTGTCGCCGCATTAACCGTGTCGTCGTGAAATACGGGCTGTAAGGCATTTCGCGTTCCCTCACGAACTTGCGGTGGAATAGTTCTCGTTTTTGGCTATTTGCTGCCCAAACAGGAACTATTCCACCGCAACTTATAGGGGGAGAGGGGTCACATGATCTGTTTTCCTCTGTCCCCCAGGAATTGCTTGGCGCTAGAGCTCTAGCGTGAGGGTGACGGGGCAGTGGTCGCTGCCGAAGATATCGCCGCGGATACCGGTGTCGCGCACGGTATTGGCGATTGAATCACTTGCCAAGAAGTAATCGATGCGCCAGCCGGCGTTGTTCTTGCGGGCATTAAAGCGATAGCTCCACCAGCTGTAGACGCCCTCGACGTCTGGATTAGCCGTGCGCCAGGTATCGGTAAAGCCGGCGTTGAGCAGCTCGGTAAACTTGCCGCGTTCTTCGTCCGAAAAGCCGGCGTTGCCGCGGTTGGACTTGGGGTTCTTAAGGTCGATCTCCTCGTGCGCCACGTTAAAGTCGCCGCAGGTCACGACGGGTTTGCCGCTCTCGCGCTCAAGCGCGCTCAAAAAGCCGCGATAGGCATCATCCCAGGCCATGCGCACGTCGATGCGGGCGAGTTCGTTTTGCGCGTTGGGAGTGTAGACATCCACAAACCAGAACTTGTCGAACTCCAACGCGCAGACGCGGCCCTCGGTTGCGGCTTGGGCGACGAGCTCGGCCGCCTCGCCCTCGCCGGCGTAGGGTAACAGCGCGTCGGCGTGCAGCACGCGCAGCGGTTCCTGGCGGCTAAAGACCGCAGTGCCCGAATAGCCTTTACGCTCGGCGTAGCTCCAGGTTTGGCGATAGCCGGGCAGGTCAATATCAACCTGGCCTTCTTGCAACTTGGTCTCTTGCAACGCCAGGATATCGACGTCGAGTTCTTGCGCGATCTGGATAAAGCTCGGGTCCTTTTTGAGCACGGCGCGCAGGCCGTTGACGTTCCACGAGGCGAAAGTGTAAGTCTGAGGCATGGTGTCCTTTCGACGGGGTTGGCAGGCTTAAGATTAGCGCAACAGGGGCGGTGGTGGGCACCGCGCGTGCTGACCCAAAGGCCGCATGCTGGGACATCGCCCGACGCTGCCCGACCAACAAGGACGGAGGACTCATATGACGCAGGCGATAACGGACTCCAAACAGGCCTCCGCCGCGCTGGCGGAGCTGTTCGGCACCCACAAGCGCGTGGTCTTCTTTGGCGGCGCGGGCGTTTCCACGGCGAGTGGCATCCCCGATTTCCGCAGCGTGGACGGCCTATATCACCAACAGTTTGCCTACCCGCCCGAGACCATGCTCTCGCATAGCTTTTACGAGGTGCACCCGGCCGAGTTCTTCGACTTCTACCGCACCAAGATGATCGCGCTTGGCGCCAAGCCCAACCGCTGCCACACCAAGCTGGCCGAGCTGGAGCGCGCCGGCAAGCTCGACGCCGTGGTGACGCAAAACATCGACGGCCTGCATCAGATGGCCGGCTCACAGCGCGTGTTTGAGTTGCACGGATCGGTCCATCGCAACATTTGCCAGTCGTGCGGCGCGGTCTATAGCGCCGAGTGGATTTGCTCGCGCGAGCACGAGGATGCCGCGGGCGTGCCCGCGTGCCCCGCGTGCGGCGGCCGCATCAAGCCCGATGTAGTGCTCTACGAAGAGCCGCTCGACGAGCATGTGTTGACCGGTGCCGTTGCCGCCATCGCCGCGGCCGATGCCCTCATTGTGGGCGGGACCTCGCTCGTGGTGTATCCGGCGGCGGGCCTTACGCGTTACTTTACCGGCGATACGCTGGCCATATGCAACCTTGCTCCCACCGATCAGGATGCAAATGCCGACCTGCTGATTTCTTGCGACATCGCGGCCGCGTTTGCGTTCTAGCCCGCGCGCGCGGATACAATAGAAAGACTGATTGCAAAGCGACCCCGCCGCCAGCTCCCCAAGCTCGGCGGCGTGGGCATTTTAGGAGGATGTTCATGGCGAACGACAGCAAGACATGGCGGTGCGGAAAGTACGAGCTCAGCTTTGACCGTCCGCGCATCATGGGCGTCCTCAACGTGACGCCCGATTCGGTTAGCGATGGCGGGGAGCACTTCGACCCGGATGCCGCCATCGAGTACGGCCTGGCGATGCTCGACGCCGGCGCCGACATCATCGACGTGGGCGGCGAGTCCACGCGCCCCGGCTTTACCCCGGTCAACCCCGACGAGGAGGCTCGCCGCGTGCTGCCCGTGGTGCGCGCGCTGGCCAAGGAGGGCGCCATCGTCTCGATCGACACGCGTCATGTGGCGGTTGCCAAGGCGGCCGTGCGCTGCGGCGCCTCGATCGTCAACGACGTGACCGGCTTCACCGATCCCAAGATGGTCGAGTTTGTTAAGACGAGCACCTGCGGCATCATCGTGGTGCATGCCGGCGAGGTCGCCGCGCCCACCCGCACGCACGCAACGGTGCAGCTCGATACCTCGGCAGCGGCGTTTGTTGCCGAGAAGGCGCGCGAGGCGGCTGCCGAGGCCGCGCGTGAGGCCGAGAAGCCGGCTCGCCGCCGTCGCGGCAAGTTGCTGGGTGAGCCTAAGTCGGAGGCCAAGCTTCCGGGCGGCGTGGTGCAGCCCTCGTTGCCGTTTGGCGAACCGGAGCCCACGTCCGAGCCTGCAAGCGAGCAGGAGACGCCCGCCACCGAGCAGACTGCTGCCGCCGAGACCGTCGCGCCCGCGCCCGAGGCCGCGCCCGAGGCCACCGAGGCCGCATCGGAGTCCAATGACCGCCTGGCCGCCATGATGCGCCGCAGCGCCCGCCGCGAGGAGGCCTACGTGCCCACCTCTCAGCTCCGCCGCTTTACCCTGCCCGATTCGGCGCCCATCATGCGCCGCGTCATGGGCTTTCTGTCCGACCAGGCCCGCACACTCATCCATGCCGGCGTGTCGCGCGACCGCATCTGCATCGATCCTGGCCCGGGCTTTGGTAAGTCGGCTAACGAGAACATCGTCATCCAGCGTGAGACTGCCAAGATGGCGTCACTGGGCTATCCGCTCATGTGCGCCGTGTCGCGCAAGCGTTTTGTGGGCGCTGTCTCGGGCGTGACCGAGGCCGCCGCGCGCGATGCCGCCACGTTTGGCGTGTGCCTGGGCGCCATCCAGGCCGGTGCGAACATCGTGCGCGTGCACGACGCCGCGGGTTTTGCGCAGTTCCTGAACGGTTACTGGGCCGTCGCCAAGCCGCAGCCGCGCCGTGCGTTTGTGGCCGTGGGCTCCAACTTGGGGCATCGTTGCGACAACATCCGCGCCGCGCGCGACATGATCGCCGAGATTCCGCTCACCTGCGTGTCCAACTCCTCCAAGATCTACGAGAGCGAGCCGGCCTACGAGACGCGCCAGGACGCGTTTGCCAACGCCGTCATCGAGATCAAGACCGAGCTGGCGCCGCTGGTGCTGCTCGACGAGCTCATGAAGATCGAGGCCGAGCTTGGGCGCGACCGCTCCAAAAAGGCCAAGGCCAACGGTCCGCGCACCATCGACCTGGACCTGCTGTGGATGGACGGCGAGACTCACGGCGGCAAAAAGCTGCGCCTGCCGCATCCTCTCATTGGCGAGCGCGACTTTGTGCTGGTGCCGCTCGAGGACTTGATGCACGACCCGCCGCGGTTCTTCCGCTACAACGGTGTCGAGGTCAAGGAGCCCGAGGACCGCGTGGGCCATATCGTGGGCGAATTGGGGCGTATGTAGATGATCGAGATGAATGCTGTTGTCGCCGGTACCGAGCTTGACGCCGCGCGCGACGCGGGCCGCGAGGGTGCGTCCGCGGGCTGGTGCGCTTGGAGCGCGGGCGATGCTTCGCTGACGTTTTCGCTGATCGTGCGCCCGGACGTGAACATGCATGCCTTCCACGGCCTGCCGTTTGTGGCTGCGATGGGCATGATGGACGCGCTCGTGGGCACGGCTTCGACGCCGGGGTTGGGCCTTGCCGGTAAGGTGGGTATCCAGTGGCCGAGCGATATCGTGTGCGGTGCGCCTGCGTTTGAGACGTCGCTCGCGCGTGTTGCCGTGAACGGCGGTGCCGCTGCTGCGGGCATGTTCGGTGCCGTGACGGTGGATATTGAGCGTTCGGCGCTGGGCGAGCTTGGTGTGGACGTGGCTGACGAAGCGCTGGTCGAGACGCTGGCCGCCGCCGTGCTGGCCCGCGTGGACGCTTGGGCGGTTGTTGCCAACACGCCGCAAGGCGCCGCAGGGCCGCTGGCTCCCGTGCTGGGCGAGTACTTCGACATGGTGCCGCTGCTGGGCCGCCAAGTTGCGGCGGTGTCGCCCAACGGCCTGCCGCTTGCGGTCGGTGTGTTTGCAGGCCTGGACATCTGGGGCCGCGCGACCATTAAGACCGATGCCGGCGAGCAGGAGTTTCCGCCCGAGGCCGTACGAATTCGCGGGCTGTAGCGCGGGGCGTTCGCGCCCAAAGATAGACATGACAACAAGACCCTCCTCGGCCTGTGCCGGGGAGGGTTTCGCCTATCTGGGGAATGGGTTGCCAGCGCCCTATTCCTCAAAACTGAAAAATTTTCGTTTTTGAGGAATAGGATTAAGGCAGCTCGGTCTTTCGCGAGGTATATTCGCTATAGAGCCTATTCCTCAAAACTGAAAATTTTTCAATTTTGAGGAATAGCGATAAAAGACCGCGAGGAGGCCCCAATGAAACTCATCAATAGAACGTCATATATGGACACGTTGACGAGCCTTATTGGCGTGCCGGACATCAAGGTCATCACGGGCATCCGTCGTAGCGGTAAATCAAAATTGCTCGAGGCCCTCCGCGATTACGTGGAGGCAAATCTGTCCAATTCGAATGTCATCCATATCAACTACAACCTCGATGAGTTCGAGAATCTGCTCGAGTATCACGCGCTGCTCGCCTATGTAAAAGAGCATCGAGTGTCCGGCAAACAAAACTTTCTGCTTATCGATGAAGTTCAGATGTGCGACGGTTTTGAGCGTGCGATCAACAGCCTCCACGCATCCGAGCAGTACGACATATTCATTACCGGATCGAATGCCTTTTTGCTGTCGAGCGATCTGTCGACGCTCTTTACGGGGCGTACGTTTGAGATCGAGGTTTTCCCATTCTCGTTTGAGGAGTATCGACTCTATGGCGACGAGGGCGAGGTCGACCGCGACTTCGATGAGTACGCGAGAACCGGCGGTATGTCCGGCTCCTACCCTTATCCACTGCAGGAGCAGCGTTATCAATATCTCTCCAATGTCTTCAAAACGCTCATCGTGAGAGATATCGTGCAGCGGCATAACGTGAGAAACGAATCGGCGCTGCTGCGCATTGCCGATTACATGATGGACAACGTATCCAACATAACGTCGGCACGTAACATTACGGATATTTTGAACGCGGATGGGCTAAAGATAACGAACAAGACGGTCGGCACGTACATGGGGTGCCTGTGCGATGCGTTTGCCTTCTATAAAGTTCGTCGGTACGACATCCGCGGCAAAAAATACCTTAAGAGCGGCGAGAAGTATTACCTGGCAGACCACGCGTTCAAATACGCGCTGCTCGGTACACGTGATATGGATTGGGGACGCGTATACGAGAACATGGTGGCAATCGAGCTGCTGCGCCGCGGATACGAGGTATACGTCGGCGTGCTCTATAAAAAGGAAATAGACTTTGTAGCAATCAAGCGAAGCGAGAAGCTCTACATTCAGGTGAGCGACGACATCAGCTCGGATAAGACATTTGAACGCGAGATTTCACCACTGCTGAGCATTGGCGACGCGTACCCCAAGATGATTCTCGCCCGCACGCATCACGAGGCCACGGACCGCAATGGGGTGCAGATCGTGGACCTGGCGAGGTGGCTGTGCGACGAGGCCTAGCAGAAAGCCCTATTCCTCAAAACTGAAAATCTTTCGATTTTGAGGAATAGGGCCGATGCGTTGCCTAGTTCGCCGCTCGCGCTCGTGCTCGACTTAAGCCCCTGTCCTATCCCAGCTCCTGCATGCGGCGGTAGATTTCGCAGATACCCTTGATGGTGAGCTGTCCGTCGACCACGTCGAAGGCATCGGTCGAATCGGCGACGATGCTGGCGAGACCGCCCGTGGCGATAACGGTGGCATCCTCGCGGCCCAGCTCGCGCTTCATGCGCGCGACCAGGCCCTCAGCCATGGCGGCGGCGCCCGTTACGGCGCCGACCTTGATGCACTCCTCGGTATCGCGGCCGATGGCGTGCTCGGGCGCCTCGAGCGGCACGCTGGCGAGCTTGGCGGCACGGGCGGCAAGCGCGTCCATGGAGATGCGGATGCCCGGCGCGATCGCTCCGCCAATGTAATAACCGTCCTCATCGATGACGTCGATATTGGTCGCGGTGCCAAAGTCCACCACGATTGCCGGCGCGCCGTAGAAAGTCTCGGCCGCAACGGCGTTGGCGACGCGATCGGCACCTACGGCCTGGGGGCGCGCCGCGCGCAGCTTGGTCACCGCGGCCGTCTGCGGCCCGATGACGATGGCGTCCGCGGCAATGCGGTCGGCCACGGCGTGCCACTCGCGCGAGAGCTGCGGCACCACGCCCGCAAAGGCGATTGCGTCGACCGCATCGAGCGAAAGGCCGTACATCTTAAAGAAACCCATCAGGCGCACGTGGATCTCGTCGGCGGTATAGGAGCGGTCGGTGGGCATACGCCACGACTGCACCAGCTCGTCTCCGTCAAACAGGCCCATGGCCGTCTGCGTGTTTCCCATATCGATAGCGAGCAGCATGTCTACTCCCAGTGTTGGCATAAAAGGACGCGCACCATTGTATACGCGCCGCCGACGGCGCTCGGCTGCGATTCGTTTACGGTGATAGGGGCTGAGGGGTTTTAAATATGAAGGAATTATGCTCTACGAGATTTTCCTTGCCGCTTACCGAACTCCCGCGTAATATTCTTTCTTGCGCACATGAAGCGCCCAGACATTGCGGGGTGGAGCAGTCTGGTAGCTCGCCGGGCTCATAACCCGGAGGTCGTAGGTTCAAATCCTGCCCCCGCGACCAAGAACTTGCAGCTCGTCGGCCTAGCCGGCGAGCTTTTTTGTTATTTCGGGACCGTGTTTTCGATCCAATTCTCGGCCTCTCAAACAAAATCTCGATCTGTAACATCTAGACCCGATTTGGGCGGCTAGGTGTTACAGATCGAGAAAAACCCGCTGTTGGGCTCATCCCATCCACCTGCCGCTACCTGCTGTCCGCCGATTTCCGTTGCGCTGCTGTATTCCCATGCCATATCCTCTAGACAACTACGCGGCATCATCGCCGTCGCGCCTACAAGAGAGGAATGTCCATGACCACACCTGCATCCAAGCTGCTCCAGCCCATTACGGTTGGCCCCCTTGAGCTCAAGAACCGCATTATGTTTCCGCCGCTGACCACCGGCTACGAGGAGCGCGACGGTTCCATCGGCGAGCGCAGCCTGGCTTTTTACGAGCGCCTGGCCCGTGGCGGCGTGAGCTACATCGTCATCGGCGACGTCGCTCCCGTCATGACTGCGAGCCCCACGCCCAAGCTGGCGACCGACGCCCAGATCCCCACGTTTAAGGCCCTGGCCGACGCTGTCCACAAGCACGGTGCCAAGGTTGCGCTGCAGCTGTTCCACCCCGAGTACGACGTGCCCGGCGTCGGCCGCATGGTCATGGGTTCCATGGCCGCCGCCAAGGCCGCGCAGGAGGCCAAAGCCGCCGGCGACGAGGAGACCTTCGCCGCCAAGATGGCCGAGTCCAACGAGATCCGCAACCAGGCCTACGCCAAGCTGCATCACGACATGCAGCACTTTGTGAACGAGGCGAGCGTAGAGCAGCTCACCCAGATTAAGGAGGCCATCGCTGCCTCGGCCGCTCGCGCACAGCAGGCCGGCATCGACGCCATCGAGGTCCACGGCGACCGCTTGGTGGGTTCGCTGTGCTCGGCCATCCTCAACCAGCGCACCGACGAGTACGGTGGTTCGTTCGAGAACCGCGTTCGCTACGCGCTGGAGGTCGTCGCTGCCATTAAGGAAGCCGCGCCGCAGCTGATGGTGGAGTACAAACTCCCCGTGATTATGGAGAACCCCGACGGCACGCCGCGCGGCAAGGGCGGCCTGCAGCCCGACGAGGCCTGCGAGTTTGCCAAGCTGCTTGAGGGCGCGGGCATCGACATGATCCAGGTCGCACAGGCCAACCACACCGGCAACATGGGCGACACCATTCCGCCCATGGGCGCCATGCCCTACAACTGGACGCTGCCCGTGGCCGAGCGCGTCAAGGCCCTGGTCTCCGTGCCGGTGGCAACCGTGGGCCGTGTTGTCTCGGTCGAGGCCGGCGAGAAGATTCTGGAAGACGGCGCGGCCGACATCATCGCCTACGGCCGCTCGCTCATGTGCGACCCCGACATTGCGCTGAAGGCCGCCACGGGTGAGCCCATCCGCGAGTGCCTCAACTGCAACAAGGGTTGCGTCGACGCGATTCAAAACCGCAAGTACATTTCGTGCGTGCTCAACGCCGAGAACGGCGACGAGGCGACCATCGCCATTAAGCCGGGCGAGGGCGACAAGAAGATTGCCGTGGTGGGCGGCGGCATCGCCGGCCTGGAGGCCGCGCGCGTGGCGGCCAAGCGCGGCTACGACGTGACCGTCTACGAGGCGAGCGACCATCTGGGCGGCCAGATTGTGCTGGCGGCCGCGCCCCCGCGCAAGGACGAGATCATGCGCTCGGTCGAGTATTACGAGAAGATTCTGCCCGGTCTGGGTGTGAAGGTTGAGCTCAACCATGCCGCTACCGCTGAGGACCTCAACGCCGCCGACGCCGCGATTGTGGCTGTGGGCGCACACGACGTGGTCATTCCCGTTCCGGGCGCCGATTCGGACAAGGTCGTCTCGAGCTGGGACGTGTTGGCCGGCAAGGTGGAGCTTACGGGCCGCGTCGCCGTCATTGGCGGTGGCCTGGTGGGCACCGAGACTGCCGAGTACCTGCTGCAGCACGGCTGCGAGGTGGCGATCGTGGAGATGCTCGACAAGATTGCCGCGGGCGAGT
>DBFWDM010000144.1:0-10423 GCA_048484635.1 Collinsella sp. | reverse complement strand
GAATTACACCTCCTCGAATTCTTTCCGGGCACGGTCCGCCACAAGGACGTGACGGGGGCATGTCCAAAAAGAAAGCCCCCGCGCTGCATGAGCGACGGGGGCGAGAAGACATATCTACTCGACCACCTCGGCTGGCGGGATGTCCCATTAAGCTCGCGGGCAAGACCCGTTTGCGCCGGCTGTCTCTGGCAGCGGATTCGTGCGTGAACCGAAAGTATTATGGCGGGGACCCCGGTGTCGGTCAACGGAAAACCGGGCTGCACACAATTCCACCATCCGGCACGCGCCGCCGAAGGCCAGGCGTAAGGTTTCCGCTCGGTCAGGTCCTGGGCTCGCACGAAGAGCACATTTAGTGCTCTTCGGCTCGTGCGGAATCTACGAAAAGCTTGCGCCTGGCCTTTGGCGGCGCGACCTGTGTTGACTTTGGGACAGCCAGGGTTGCCGTTGGCCGGCGCGCCCCGCTCATAATGCTTGGGTCGGTGGGCTGATGTGTTGCGTCCCTGAGGACTATAAGGTCGAAATGAAGGTGGACAGGCGGTGGAGGCCTTCGTCTAGGTCTTTGTCGGAGACGCAGTAGCTTAGGCGGATGTGGCCTTCGGTTCCGAAACAGTCGCCCGGGACTAGGGCTACGTTTGCCTCTTTGATGGCTTTGATGCAGAAGTCTTCGCTGGTTAGGCCGAACTTTTTGATGCTCGGGAAAGTATAGAAGGCTCCTGCGGGCTCTACTACGTCGAGGCCCATGGCGTTTAAGGCTTCGAGTACGCGCTCGCGGCGGGCTCGGTAGACTTTGAGCATGGGGGTTGGGTCGACGGTGAGGGCTCGGGCTGCGGCGTCCATTTCGAAGGAGACGGCACTCGATACTAAGTATTGGTGAGCCTTGGCAATCTCGGCGATGACGGGGGCTGCTGCTGCGAGCCAACCTAAGCGCCAGCCGGTCATGGCCCAGGGCTTGGAGAAGCTCTCGATGACCACCGTCTGCTCGCGTAGCTCCGGGTGGCGCTGGGCGAAGCGCTCGTAGCCGTCCACATAGACGAGGCGGTTGTATACGTCGTCGCAGACTACGTAGATGCCCGCCTGCTCCGCCACGCGCGCCACGGCGTCGAGCGATGCTGCGTTGAGGATGCAGCCCGTAGGATTGTTGGGCGTGCAGATGACGATGGCCTTGGTCGCCGGCGTCACGCAAGCACGTAGTGCGTCCTCGTCAATCTGGAATTGCGCAGGCTCCGTATCCAAAAAGACCGTCTTGGCATGGTTAGCCACGACGATGCTCTCGTACAGGCCAAAGGCCGGCGTGGGGATGATGACCTCGTCGCCGGGGTTGAGCATGGCCATAAATGTTGCCGACAGGGCCTCGGTCGCGCCGTCGGCCAGGATGACCTCGTCTGCCGAAAACGCAAGGCCCGCGTCGCCCATATATGCGGACAGTGCCTCACGCAGGGCGGGGCGGCCGTTGTTGGGCGGATAGTGCGTGTCATCACGGTCCAGCGCGGCGGTCACCTCGGCGCTAATCACATCGGGCGTAGGAAAATCGGGCTCGCCGAGCGCGAGCGCGATGCATCCCGGATGCTACGCGGCGAGTGCGTTGATCCGGCGGATGCCGGAGGGCTTGAGCGTGGCAAGCGAGGTATTCATGGGCAGACGCATGGCGTTCCTTTCGTAAGGGTTGCACTAGGATAGCGCGGCGGAGCGCCACCAGACGGTGTAACCTAAACGGAAACCAACCGGAAAGGAGGCGGCATGGAGACGACCGCACGCGGCGATGTGCCAAAAACGCTGCAAACCATTGCGTATATCAGCGTTCCCAATAGCGCCGATCTTGAGTTTTTGCTTTGGGACCTGCAGGATGCCATCGCCGCCTATGCACAGTTTTCCGACACCGCGCTCCCCCGCCCGGTTGACCTGGAGGCGGATGATGCCGGCGCAGTCGATGGCATAGTGCTCGCTGTTGATGATGCATTTGATGATGAGGCTATGATCGCTGTCGAGCAGATACTCGATCGCCTTAAGAATACAGACGCGCGCGTCTATGTCATCGTCCAAGCCCTGTCCAAAAACACCAAGCAGGCGGACGAAGTCCTCGACCGCCTGTACCGAGCATGTATTCTACGTGACCTGCCATGGTGCGACGGCGTTGTCGTCTGTGCCGGCAGCGGCATCGCAGCGCTTCGCCATTCCCCACGCATGGGCCTCATGCGCCGACCATTTTCGGAAGCGATGGATAAGCTTGTGGGCGCTGTGCGCATGGGCTGCTCCATTGAGCATGCGCAGCTGCTTGGCGGTGGCAATGCCGGTAGCGTCGATGCCGACGGTATGGTGCGCGTCAAGCCCGCGCTGCCCGCACCAATCTGGCATGCCATCATGAAACGCCTCGGCACCCGCGCCCAATCAGATATCTAAATTACAGAGCGCCCCAGTCAACGGCCTCGCGCCAGCGCTCGACAAGGCGTTCCAGGCGCCATGCCGCATTGGCGGGACTTGTCGACGGCAGAACGATGGCCGGCAGCCCGGTGCGTTCTTGTAGATAGCGCTTGTAGAGCCGACCAGCTGTACCACCGTTGCATATCACCTGCTCAATGGGAGCTGCGCCGGCAATGCGCTCGACATGTACCGGCACAACGTTGCGAATGCTCGCGTCACTCGAGCCCTTAATGTCACAGCTCTCGATCACGTCCCACAGGGCCACGCCGCCGTTCAGCAGCATGGAGCGCTTGGCGACAATCGAGGCGTCGAGCGTCGCAGGCTCACCGCTTGCCAAAGGGTCGCCCTCGTTGGGCGGCACGGGCACACCGAGGCATGCGGCCATCACGCGCCAAAAGCGATTCTGAGGGTTACCGTAATAAAAGGCATTGGCACGCGAAAGCACCGAGGGAAACGACCCGAGCACCAAAACGCGCGAGTGCTCGTCAAACACGGGTTCAAACCCATGCTCAATATGTTGATAGCCCTCGTCCGGCGCGGCCACGAGCTAGGCCCTCAGCAGATAGCGCACCTCGTAGGGTGCAAGCTCAAGGGTACCCGTCGGCTCGACCGTGGGAGCATCGTCGGCAAGTAGGTCGACGAAGGAGCCGTTGAGTTCGCCGGCTCCAAAGGTATAGGGCTCGTTCACGGCATTGACCGCCACAAGCACCGTCGCGTCGTCGCAGGCGCGCTCGAACAGCAGCTGCTTGTTCTGGATCACCACGTTGCGATAGGCACCGTAGTTGAGAGCACGGGCCGCCGCGTCGTCGGCCGAGCGCAGGTGCGTGAGCTGCTTGATGAAGGCCGTCAGCTCGTTGGGCGCAGGCTCATCGAGCGCAGGTCGCAGCGCCCAGTCGCCATCGGGGCCGCCCTTTTCGCCAGCAATTCCCCACTCGCTACCGTAATAGACGCACGGAATGCCTGGCATGCCAAACAGCATGCCATAGGCGGGGCGTAGGCAAGACTTGTCGGTAAGGATGCTCGCCAGGCGCGGCACATCGTGGTTGTCGACAAACGACAGCAGGTGTTTGCCGCGGTAGATGCACCACGGATCGCCGCCAAACTGGCGATGCAACGAATGGGCAATCTCGAACATGTTGACCGAATTAAAGCTGGAGTAAAGGCCCTTGTAACACTCGTAGTTGGTGCAGGAGTCGAGCATCTCGTCGTTGACGATCTGGTTGTAGTCGCCGTGGAGCGTCTCACCAATCAGCACAAAGTCGGACTTGAGCTCACGGGTAAAAGTATGCAGGCGGCGCATAAAATCGCGATCGAGCATATAGGCGACGTCCAGGCGCAGACCGTCGACGCCAAAGACTTCGGCCCAGCGGCGCACGGACTCAAGCAGGTAATCGACCACAGCGGGATTTTGCAGGTTGAGCTTCACAAGCTCAAAATGGCCTTCCCAACCCTCGTACCAAAAGCCGTCACCATAGCAGGAGTCGCCATCAAAGCTAATGTGGAACCAGTCCTTGTAGGGCGAGTCCCACTTGCGCTCCCGCACATCACGGAAGGCCCAAAAGCCGCGACCGACGTGGTTGAAGACGGCATCGAGCACCACGCGGATGCCATGGGCGTGCAGCGTGTCGCATACGGCGGCAAAGTCGGCATCCCCGCCCAGGCGACGGTCTATATGGCGCAGGCTGCGCGTATCATAGCCGTGGCTATCAGACTCGAGCGGCGGGTTGATCAGCACAGCGCCAATACCGAGCTCTTGCAGGTAGTCGGCCCATTGGGCGATTTTCATGATGGGCGCATCGGGGTTGGGCGCGACGCTGGCAGCCTGGGCGAGCTCATCCTCGGCAACGGGCGCGGCATTCTCGCGCGGAGCTCCACAGAAGCCCAGCGGATAGATCTGATAGAACGTCGTCTCGTATGCCCACATAGCAACCTCCCGGTAAGCTCAACACAACGACATCCATTGTATGCCCGGCTTGTATCCTCTTCCCCAAAATAAGTTGCGGTGGAATAGTTCCTGCTTGGGCCTTCAGAGGCCTTAAACAGGAACTATTCCACCGCAACTGATGAGGGGACGTGATTAGGCGACGGGCTTGGCGCGGCGTATGGCCGGGAATAGTATCGTGATAGCGAGGATGACGCCCACGACGGCGATTGCGCCACCTGCGCAGCCGATCCAGGCGATACCGGGGCCCGAAACCACGGCGCCACCGATCGCGGTGCCCGTACCGATACCGAGGTTGAACAGGCCCGAGAAGATTGACATGGCGACGGCCGACGAATCTGCCGGCGTGTGCTTGATGAGCTCGGCCTGAAACGCCACGTTAAAGGCCGTGGCGCAGCAACCCCACAGTGCGCAGACGGCAAGCACTGTCACGAGCGACGATGCGGCCGGCCCCATGAGCAGCAGGGCCACCGGCACGCCGGAGAGCGTGATAGCCAAGAACGGGAAGCGATGCCCATCGAACAGGCGGCCAAACAGCCAGCTTCCGAGCAAACCAGAGCAGCCAAACGCCGTCAGCGTCATGGTAATGGCGCCCGCATCGACGTGCGCGACCTGCGCCAGGAAGGGCTCGATATAGCTGTAGCTTGCGTAATAGCCGGTCGCCATGAAGACCGTGACTGCGTAGAGCGCGATCAGGAGCGGGTTCTTGAGCAGCTCGGGCAACTGTTTGACGGTAAAGCGCTCGCCCGCCGGCATGGCCGGGAACACGGTCGCCTGGTAGACGACCGCGATGGCCGAGAGGACCCCGACCACGGCAAACGTCATGCGCCAGCCCACGGCCAAGCCAATAGCGCGACCGAGGGGCAGACCAAAGATCTGCGCGATGGACGAGCCCGTAGCGATCATGCTGATGGCGAGCGCCCCGTGGCGCGTGTCGACCAGGCGCGAGGCCATAATCGAAGCGACCGACCAGAACACGGCATGTGCGCAAGCGACCACCAGGCGCGCACAGACCAGGATGGGATAAGTCGGCGCCACAGCGGACAGAAACTGGCCCAGCGAAAACACGGCCAGCACGCCCAGCAGCATCCGCTTGAACTCAAAGCGCGAAGCGAACACCATGAGCGGCAGCGACAGCAGCATGACGCCCCAGGCATAGACCGAGATCATGATGCCGGCTTGGGACTCGGTGAGCGAGAACGACGCGGCGATGTCAGTCAAAAGACCGATGGGCATAAACTCCGACGTGTTGAACACGAAGGCGCAGCAGGTGAGTCCGATGAGCGGGAGCCACTGCTTGAGCGTGATGCCGTCTTGCCTTGCCTGAGTCATATATAACGTCTCCAATCGTTTTGAGCGGAGGCGATTATATAGCAACGGCCCCGCATCCGTCAGCAACAGATGCGGGGCCGAAAACAATTCGATACACAGAGGTTGCGCCGTCAATAAATAACTAAGCCAACCCCAGCAATATACCTGCCGAATGCACGACAAACGCCACGATCCAGGCGACCGTCACTTGAAATGCGAATACGGCCACGGCGTAGCGCGCGCCCAGCTCGCTCTTGACGGCGCCGATGGCAGCCACGCAGGGCGGATACAGCAGCGTGAAGACCAAAAACACGTAGGCGGTGAACGGCGAAAACATGGTCGACAACACCGCAGGCGAGGTCGCGCCCAAAAGCACCGTGAGGGTCGAGATGACGCTCTCCTTGGCGATAAGTCCGGTGACGAGCGCCGTGGATGCACGCCAGTCGCCAAAGCCGAGCGGTGCCAGCGCCGGCGCGATAATGCTACCCAGACCGGCAAGTAGACTCTGCGACTGATCGGCGACCACATTAAAGCGAATGTCGAACGTCTGAAGGAACCAGATGACCACGGTAGCAGCAAAGATAATGGTAAAGGCTTTGGTAATAAAGTCTTTGGCCTTATCCCATGCCAGCATCACCGTCGTCTTGACGCTCGGCAGGCGGTAATTGGGAAGCTCCATGATAAACGGCACCGGGTCGCCTTTAAATGCCGTGCGGTTAAGCACCAAAGCCGCGATGCAACCAACCGCAATGCCAATCAGATAGAGCGAGACCATGGCGGGGACCGTCGCCTGCGGGAAGAATGCTCCGCACAGCAAGCCGTAAACCGGCAGCTTGGCCGAGCAGCTCATGAACGGCGTGAGCATGACGGTCATCTTGCGGTCGTGCTCGGATGGGAGCGTACGGGTCGACATGATAGCCGGCACGGTGCAGCCAAACCCGACGAGCATGGGCACAAAGCTGCGGCCCGAAAGGCCAAAGCGGCGCAATACCTTATCCATGACAAAGGCCACGCGCGCCATGTAGCCGGAGTCTTCCAGAATGGAGAGGAACAAGAAGAGCACGACGATAATCGGCAGGAAGGTCAGCACGCTGCCCACGCCCGTAAGCACGCCGTCGACAGCCAGCGAGCGCACCACGTCGTTGGTGCCGAATGCCTTGAGACCCGCATCGGCCGAGGCGATGATGGCAGCAATACCGTCCTCCATGAGTCCCTGCAACGCCGCGCCGATCACGCCAAACGTCAGCCAAAAAACGAGGCCCATGATCACCAGGAACGCCGGAATGGCTGTGTAGCGACCCGTCAGGATGCGGTCGATCTTAACGGAGCGCACGTGCTCGCGGCTCTCGTGCGGCTTGACGACGCAACGCCCGCACACGTCGCCGATAAAGCTAAAACGCATATCGGCCAGCGCGGACAGGCGGTCGGTGCCGGCCTCGCCCTCCATTTGGGTGATGATGTGCTCGATAGCGTCGAGCTCATTGCGATCCAGGTGAAGCGCCTCGGTTACCAGCTCATCGCCCTCGACCAGCTTGGTCGCCGCAAAGCGCACCGGGATGTGCGCCGTCACGGCATGGTCCTCGATCAGGTTAGCAATACCGTGGATGCAGCGATGCAGCGCACCGCCGTCCGGACCGTCGGGCGCGCAAAAGTCCAGGCGACCAGGGCGCTCGCGGAACCGCGCCACGTGCAGGGCGTGGTCCACCAGCTCGCCGATGCCCTCGTTGCGGGCAGCGCTAATGGGGACAACGGGCACGCCCAACAGGCTCTCGAGCAAGTTGACGTCCACGGCGCCGCCGTTGGCGGTCACCTCGTCCATCATGTTGAGCGCGATGACCATAGGACGGTCAAGCTCCATGAGCTGCAGTGTCAGGTACAGGTTGCGCTCGATGTTGGTGGCGTCAATGATGTCGATGATGGCGTCCGGACGCTCGTCGAGGATGAACTGACGGCTCACGACCTCCTCGCCTGTGTACGGCGACAGGGAGTAAATGCCGGGCAGGTCGGTAACGCTCGCCTCGGGATGGTTACGGATGGTGCCATCTTTGCGGTCGACCGTCACGCCGGGAAAGTTACCGACGTGCTGGTTGGAGCCCGTCAGCTGGTTGAATAACGTGGTCTTGCCGCAGTTTTGGTTGCCGGCGAGGGCAAAGTGCAGCGGCGCGCCCTCGGGCACGGCCGTCTTTGCCGCACGGGGCGAATACGTCCCCTCGCCCAGGGCCGGATGCTCCGTCGTGCCGATTGCGGCGTTAGCGCGCGGACCCGTATCGGTGTCGTGAATACCCACGAGCTCGATGCGAGCGGCATCGTCCTTGCGCAGTGTCAACTCGTAGCCACGCAGGCGGATCTCGAGCGGATCGCCCATGGGGGCGTACTTCATCATGGTGACTTCGGTGCCCGGCGTTAGACCCATGTCCAAAATATGCTGTCGGAGTGCCTGATCGTCCGATGCCACCGATGCGACAACGGCGTCCTTTCCAATCTCGAGTGTATCGAGCCTCACGTCCGTGTTCCTCCCCCGGCGCCCACAGGGCGTTGTATTTATGTTCACCATGGCTAACCGTTTGCCATGGCTAACCAATTTTAAGCTTACATGATAGCGTGAACACACAACGACGTTCAATCAGCAGATTGGCGCAATGGGGACAGGCAGGAGAGTTCAGGGCCATAGTTTCCCGATGAGGCCTCTCGGGGAAACTACATCCCAGAATTCTGGCTCGAAACGGGATATGGTTTCCCAAACAGGCCTCTTACGGAAAATGCATCCCGGAATCCCCACTCGAAACGGGACGCACTTTCCCAGTCGAGGCCCTATGGGAAACTGCGTCCCACCTTGAAAGGCAAAACTGGGACGCAGTTTCCGGGCGGGGCATCAAAAACGAAGTTGCGGTGGAATAGTTCCTGGATGGGCTGGTTGATGCCCCAGATCGGAACTATTTCACCGCAAGTTATTGAAGGGTTGGGATGCCCGTCCTCTTACAGATGGCGCTCCAGGAAGCGGAAGGCTAGGCGGATCCAGGGACGGACCGCCACCTGCTTGTCCTCGTTGTCGACCGCGGTGTTGGCGTTGCCGAGCGAAAGGCCGTGACCACCCTGGTCGAAGACGTGCATCTCGCATGCAACGCCCTCCTCGGCCATGCGCTGCGCAAACGGGTAGACCTGCGCGATCGGCGCCGTCTTGTCGTCGGACACGCCCCACACAAAGGTCGGCGGCATCTGACGCGAAACATGCGTGGTGGGGCAGATATCGGCCAAATGCTCGTCAGTTGCCTCGCCACCCGTCACCATCGACAGGTAGTCGTTGAGCAAATCGCGCCCCGTCTTGCCGCCCGTCTTGGGCACGCGCAAGTCAATGCGCGGATCGCGCGTCTGCATGTCGCGCACATAGGCAAAGTCGAGCAGCGGATAGCCCAGCACCACGGCATCGGGACGAATGTCGTCCGGACGTGCCCCGGCAAGTGCCGCGAAGGGGCCGGTCTTCCACTGCGTTGCCAGCGAGGCACAGATCATGCCGCCCGCCGAGAATCCCACGACGCACACGCGCTTAGGATCGACATGCCACTCGTCGGCGTTGGCGCGCACCGTGGCGACCATCTTGGCAAGATCTGCCTGGGGGTGCGGAAAGCTCACGCCACCCGTAGAGCTCGTGACATAGTTGAGCACAAAGGCCTGGTAACCGTGATCCAAAAATGCAAACGCCACCGGGTCCTGCTCGTGCGGAGCGATATGTGTAAACCCGCCTCCGCCACAGATAATCACCGCGGGGCGGCGGCCATTCGGTTTATCGGGCAACGGCTCGGCACCCAAATACGTAAACGTCGCCGGATAATCCTCGGTCGGCTCCTCGCCCCACAGCGCATGGTTCTCGACAATCATATGTGCTCCCTTCGCGCAAATTATGCGCCCTTGTTTTTCGCCTTCAAGCGTACCCCACTTGAACCCGTGGCGCAGAAACACTCCGACAATAAGTTTCCCTTCAACTGATATATCACATAATCCCAGTTCAGAGGTATCGTTAAGCAGCGTAGAATAGGGGCGTTGACCAAGCCGCGAAACACATGTGAAACGTTTCCGGCAAACCAAACGCGCGATATGCGCCTATTTAAGTTGGAGGCAACTATGGGTCTGCTCGATTCGCTTAAGTCCACCTTCACCTCGACCGGCGAGGCGTCCGTTCCGCCCGCAGCAAGCTTCGCCACCCGCGAAGGCGTCATCTATGCCCCCGTCAACGGCGTGCTCGTCAACCTGGACGAGGTTCCCGACGAGACGATCGCCTCGGGCATGCTTGGCCAGGGCTATGGCATCGAGCCCATTACCGGCACCATCTATGCGCCCGCCAACGGCCGCATCGGCGCCACCACTGTCACCAACCACTCCATTGGCATGATCACCGAGGACGGTCTTCGCGTGTTCATCCATGTTGGCCTGGGCACCGTGGAAATGAACGGCAAGGGTTTTGCCCGCTTTGTCGAGATGGGCGATGTGGTCAAGGCAGGCCAGCCGCTCATCAGCTTCGACCGCGAGGCCATTAAGGCCGCTGGTCACGAGGACATCGTGACCGTCATCGTCTCCGAGCTCGATCGTCTTAAGAGCATCGACCATGTCGGCGAATCTGGAACGCTTATCGGCGGCAACCCGCTCGTCAAGCTGGGCGACCCGCTGCTGGTAGCCAAGACCAAGTAGCCAGGCCCCGCGCCATACAGCCAAAAGGCACCTCGTCAAGCGCCCGCGACCATTTGGCCGCGGGCGCTT
>DBFWDM010000143.1:0-13659 GCA_048484635.1 Collinsella sp. | reverse complement strand
GGCAGGCGAGCTTGCCGAGGCACTGGGCCCCAGCGGCATTCGCGTTGGCCGCTACCATGCCGGCATGGGCAACGACGCCCGCCGGCAAAGCCAGCGCGCCTTTATCGACGACGATATCCAGGTGATGGTTGCCACCAACGCCTTTGGTATGGGCATCGACAAGCCCAACGTGCGCTACGTGATCCACAACAACGTGCCCGAGAGCATCGAGGCCTACTACCAGGAGGCGGGTCGAGCCGGCCGCGATGGCGACCCGGCCAGCTGCCACCTGCTGTGGAACGGCAACGATTTTCGCATGCGTCGCTTTCTGATCGACCGCGGCGATGCTGCCGATGAGGCGCTCGACGACGAGCAGCGCGCATGGGCGCTCCAGAACCGCTACCGCCTGCTCAGCCAGATGGAGGGCTACTGCAATACTACCGGCTGCCTGCGCGAATACATGCTGCGCTACTTTGGCGACGAGGCCGCGGCCGAGCATGCTGCTGCGGCTGGTGCGGGCGCCACCGCCACGGATGACGCCGAGGGCTGCGGCAACTGCGGCAACTGCCTCACGCAGTTCGAGGTCGAGGACGTCACCGATATGGCCCGCGCCGCCGTGCGCTACGTGGCCGCGCGACCCATGCGCTTTGGCAAGTCGCTGATCGCCGACGTGCTCCACGGCGGCAACACCGAGCGCATTCGCCAGATGCATCTGGACGAGGACCGCGGCTACGGCGAGCTGTCGAGCGAATCGGTCGGGCGCATCAAGGACATCATCGGCCAGCTGTGCGGCCGCGGTTATCTGGCCACCTCGCAGGGGCAGTACCCGGTCGTGGGGCTGGGTCCGCGTGCCGTCGAGGTCGAGGATGAGGCGTTCGCCTTTACCGTTAAGCGTCGTGCGTCCAAGTGCAAGGCCTCGGCCCGCGCCCGCCGCGCCGTCGATCTGCTGCGCGAGGAGGCCGAGCTGGATCAGCGCCCGCGTGTTGGCGACGATGCCGAGCTGTTCGAGCGCCTGCGTGCCCTCCGCAAGGAGATCTCGACGGAGCTGGAGATGGCGCCGTACATGGTCTTTTCCGACAAGGCCCTGCGCGGCCTGTGCCGCCTACGCCCACAGACGCGCGACGAGCTTATCCAGGTCAACGGCATCGGCGAGAAAAAGGCCGACGCCTTTGGCGAGCAGTTTATGGCGGCGATTGAAGAGTTTGAGTCCGAGCATGCACGGAATGGAGCATAACGATGGCATCCGATGATAAAACCGAGCGCACTGAGGTGTCCGCTGTGCCGCTGTACCAGCAGGTTATGGACGACCTAAAGGGCGAGATCGCGCGTGGCGTGTACGCATCCGGCTCGCGCATTCCTTCCGAGATGGAGCTCGCGAAGTACTACGGCGTGGGACGCATCACCGTGCGCCGCGCCATCGAGGAGCTGTCGCGTGCGGGGTATCTCAACCGCCAGCAGGGGAGGGGCACGTTTGTGTGCGCTCCCAAGCTCAAACGCAAGATTCGCCAGAAGGGTGACGTCCAGAGCTTTACTGAGGGTTGTGCTGCCAACGACATGGTGCCGGGTGCGCGTCTGGTGTCGCGCACGGTGGTCGCGGTGACGCACGAGGATGCGGCGTTCTTTGGCGTGGAGCCCGGCTGCGAGCTTATCGTGGTCGAGCGCGTGCGCACGGCCGACGGCATTCCCGTCATGCTCGAGAACAACGCCTTTGTGCTCGCCGACCATCCCTACCTGCAGACGCTGGCCGACGAGGACCTCACCGATAACTCAATCTTTGCGCTCGTGGCCGAGCATTCGGGTCGCGCGCCGCTCAAGTCCGACCCCTGCACCGTGGAGATTGCGCTTGCCGATACTCAGACGGCCCCGCTGCTGGAGGTGCCGGTCGGCGAGCCGCTCTTCTATATGGAGGCCTACTTTACCGACGCCGGCGGGCGCCCTCTACTGCTCGGCCGCCAAAAGATCGTGGGCTCGCGCTACGTCTTTGACATCTAACGTCCACAGATAGAACAATATAGAACAAATTTGCTGAGATGACTTCACGGGCGTTGTTACACGTGCTATAAATAGGACAACATAGAACGACAGCAGGTACGAGCTGTCGTCGTTCAAAGCCGCCCCACAAGGAGGAGCATCAGCATGAACGCACATGATCTGGTTCAGGAAATCATCGAGCGCAAGGGCAAGATCGAGAACGTCTTTTGGATCGCTTGTGGCGGTTCGATGATCGACCTGATGCCGGCCAACGAACTGCTCAAGCGTGAGGCCACCACGTTTACCTCGACGGTCTACACGGCGCGCGAGTTTTGCCTGATGGCTCCCAAGAGTCTTGGCGAGAAGTCGCTCGTCATCGCCTGCAGCCACAGCGGCAACACGCAGGAGGTCGTCGACGGCTGCGAGATGGCGCTGGCC
This sequence comes from Collinsella sp., assembly GCA_048484635.1. Classification (GTDB taxonomy): domain Bacteria; phylum Actinomycetota; class Coriobacteriia; order Coriobacteriales; family Coriobacteriaceae; genus Collinsella. The sequence continues at coordinate 11,271 of DBFWDM010000143.1, read as the reverse complement.
GCCGGTGCCGAGGTCATTGCCCTTACCGACTGCGAGGGCTCAAAGATCGACAACGGCAAGTGGACTACCTGGGTCTATCCGTGGGGTGAGGGTGTGTCGCAGGCTGAGGTGCCGCAGGGCATCGGCGCTCTGATCGCCGCCGAGTTGCTCGACCAGCAGGAAGGCTACGAGGCACTCGCCGACATGTACGAGGGCCTCAAGCAGATGGATGCGCTGCTGCCCGCCGCCCGCGAGAAGGTCAACGCCGAGCTGGGCGCCCGCTTTGCCGAGCTCTGCCAGCAGCACAAGTTCTTCTATATCCTGGGGTCCGGCCCCAACTTTAGCCAGACCTACGCCATGGCCATCTGCTCGCTCATGGAGATGCAGTGGCAGCACTGCTGCTACATCCACTCCGGCGAGTACTTCCACGGTCCCTTCGAGGCCACCGAGCCCGGCGTGTTCTACTTTGTGCAGCTTGGCGCGGGCGAGTGCCGCCCCATGGAGGAGCGCGCGCTTGCGTTCCTCAACACGCACACCGACACGATCATGGTGCTCGACGCGCTTGAGTACGGCGTGGGCGAAGTGCCTGCCAGCGTGCGTTCGTTCCTGGAGCCGATCTTCTTCTACGCGATGAGCTGCGAGCTGCGCGCCGCCCGCGGCAAGGTCTTCGACCACAGCCCCGAGGTTCGTCGCTACATGGGCATCGAGCAGTACTAAGTAACGGGAATAACCTCTCACGACGGGGTCTGCGCTGCGCGCGGGCCCCGTTTTGCGTTGTGGCAGCCGGATTCGTGTCTGCGCGAAAACGAAGGTGAATACTTTTCCGCGAAGTGAACGACCTATTTTGGACCCCCGAAGCATCCACACTTTTTGATGCCAAAACTGCAGAAAAAACTTGGCGAAACCGCAGGAAGCGGCGTCTGAAAAGTGTCGATGCTTCGGGGGCTCGATTTTGCTCGTTCACATCGCGGAAAAGTATTCACCTTCGATTCGCAAACGTGTTGCATGAGCAAAAAAGCGGGCCGCGCCGGGGATTTCCGGCGCGGCCCGCTTAGTATCGCGCTTAGATTCGCAAGGTTGCGGCAGCCAGCGGCCTACTTCGCGTCGTATGCTTCGGCATCCCACCAGTCGAGCTGGGCGATGTTGTCGCGGATGTGCTGGCAGCTCTTGTGGAAGCCCTCGAGCTCGTGCTCGGAAAGGTCGAGCGTGTAGACCTCCTCGACGCCCCCGGCGCCGATCACGCACGGCAGGGAGGTAAAGATGCCCTCCTCGCCATACTGGCCGGTCATGAGCGTAGAGGCGGAAAGCACGGCGTGCTCGTTGTGCAGCACGGCGGCGCAGACGCGCGCGGCGGAGTTGGCGACGGCGTACTCGGTGCACTGCTTGCCCTGGTAGGTCACATAGCCGCCCTTGCGCGCGAGCTCCTCGACCTCCATGTGGTCAAAGGCGTACTTGTCGGGGTTCTCGGCCTGAAGCTCGTTAAGGCTCTTGCCGGCGATGGTTGCGGCCTTAAAGGCGGCAAGTTGGCTAAAGCCGTGCTCGCCGATCATGTAGGCGTCGATGGACTTGGGGCTCACGCCGACCTTCTTGGAGATCTCGGTGCGCAGGCGGGCGGAGTCCAGGCCGCAGCCCGAGCCGATGATCTTCTTGGGATCGTAGCCGGTCAGGTGCCACAGCTCGGTGCATACGACGTCGCAGGGGTTGGAGATGCTCACGAAGATGCCGTCAAAGCCGGCGTCGACGATGCGCTTGGCAAAGGTGCGGGCGGCGTCGGTGGTAAAGAACAGCTCGCCGTCGCGGTTGCCGGCGGCCAGCGCGACCTTGCCGGCGGCGTTGACGATGACGTCGCAGCAGGCCAGCTCCTCGTAGCGGTCGTAGCAGTTGACGATCTTGGTGTTGTACGGGACAAACGAAAGGGAGTCGCGCAGGTCCTGGACCTCGGACGTCACCTTGGCCTCGTTGATATCGCACAGGTACAGCTCGTCGGCAATGCCCTGCATAAGCAGGCTGTTGGCGACATGTGCTCCTACGTGGCCCTGGCCGACCACACCGATCTTACGCGTCTGGTACATATGAGTATCCTTCCGGCCGAGTTTTTCGCGTCGAACCATTGTAGCGTCCTGCTACCACTTTGCTAGGATAAAGCGCCGCAGATTTTTGGGACATGCCTTAATCTCTACTTTTGGAGTGATTTGGGCCGCTGACGGTGTCTCGGGGCGATGTGCTCGCGCGGATGGGGCCGGTCGTTGTACCATAGCTGCAACTGACTCGTAAGGAGCATCCATGCCCATTCGCATCCCCGACGCCCTCCCTGCTGCCGCGCAGCTCGAGAGCGAGAACATCTTTGTCATGACCGAGTACCGCGCGCTGCACCAGGACATCCGTCCGCTGCGCGTGCTCATCCTCAACCTCATGCCCACCAAAATCGCCACCGAGACGCAGATCATGCGCAAGCTCTCCAACACGCCGCTGCAGGTGGAGGTGGACCTGCTGCGCACCAAGACGCACGAGGCCACGCACGTGAGCGCCGGCCACCTGGAGACGTTCTATCGCACGTTCGACGACATCCGCGACATCCACTACGACGGCCTGATCATCACGGGCGCGCCGGTGGAGCAGATGCCGTTCGAGGAGGTCGACTACTGGCCCGAGCTCTGCCAGATCATGGATTGGTCCACCACGCACGTGCACTCCACGCTGCACATTTGTTGGGGCGCGCAGGCCGGTCTGTACCATCATTACGGTATCCAGAAGTACGACCTACCGGCAAAGGCGAGCGGCGTGTTCGAGCATTATCTGGTGAAGCCGCAAAGCCCGCTGGTCCGCGGCTTTGACGACCGTTTCTATGCCGTGCATTCGCGCAACACCGATGTGCGCCGCGAGGACGTGGAGGCCGAGCCGCAGCTTGAGGTTGTGGCCGTGTCTGACGAGGTTGGCCTGTACATCGTCAAGTCGACCGACAGCCGTCGCTTCTTTGTATTTGGCCACCCCGAGTACGATACCGACACGCTGCGCCTGGAGTACGAGCGCGACGTGAAGCGCGGCCTCAATCCTCAGGTGCCGGCGCATTACTTCCCGGGTGACGACCCCACCGCCGAGCCGCGCAACGTCTGGCGCAGCCAGGCTCAGCTGTTCTACACCAACTGGCTCAACTACTACGTCTACCAGACCACGCCCTACGACCTGGCCCGCGCCGGCGAGGAGCACTAGGCTACGGCTGCTGCTGTGCCGGCGGCGTGACGAGCGTGGATATCCGGACGGACGAGCGTGGATTTTCGGACATTTACAAATCGAGCGTGGATAATCTCCCACTTTTGGCTTGAAACTAGGCTCAAAACGGGAGATTATCCACGCTCATTTTTTAGGCATGTAGATGCCGATGGCTCGGCTAAGCGACGGTGCGTGCAGAGGCAAAGTCGCATTTGGCGTAGTCTTGAATCTCGACGGGTTTTTCTTTCTGATAATCCGATGGACCAAGGCCTCAAAATGTGGAGACAGGGACCTCTCGACAACCGCCCTACCTGCAGATATAAGCCATCAGCCTAAAACGTCCAAAACCGTCAAGCATTTGGTCAGCGCCTGGACGGTATTTGGTCAGACTTCGCATGAAACCGTCTGGTACGTTTGCGCCGTTCCAAGAGTTGGGAGGCGACATGGGAAACATGACGGCGAATCAAAGACTTGCAAGTCACATTAAGGCGTGCGAACAGCAGATGAGCTGCGTGTACGCGCGCACGGCGGCGGAGGCAAAGCAGATTGAGCGGCGGGCGGAGGCGGGAAGTCTAGAGGCGGTCATGCCGGGGCTGTATGCGCGTCCGGAATACTGGTCCGAGCTCAAGTTTCGGCAGCGTTATCTGCATCGGGTGCGGGCGCTTGCGCAAAAGCACCCCGACTGGACATTTTGCTCCTATACGGCGGCTGTTATCTATGGCCTTTCGGTTTCGCATGCCAATTTGACGCACATCCATATCGCCGCGATGCCGGCCCAATCGACGACGCCGGGCTCTCAGGTCATTCGTCATCGCTATGCTCGTCAAACACGGGCCACCCAGATGGATATCGCCGTAACCGATATCGATCAAACGATTACGGATTGCTTGGTCGATGCATCGTTTGTCGAGGGACTGATTATCGCGGATTCGGCACTCCATGAGCAACTTTTGTCGAAGGAGCATCTCGTTGAGACGGTCGATAAGCTTGGCCTGAATCGTCGCGGTGTTGTGATGGCGCGCAGGGTTGCGCGGTGTGCCGATGGCCTGTCGGAAAGCGGTGGCGAGTCCAAGGCACGTGCCCTGATGATCGAGCGCGGCTGGCAGACGCCGGAGCTGCAAGTTGAGCTGTTCGACCCGGTTGAGCCGGGACGGCCGTATCGCGTCGACTACTTGTGGCGCGTGGGCGACCAGCTGATTATCGGTGAGTTCGACGGATTCGTTAAAAGCGAGAAAGCGGCGGAGGAGGGCAAGCTCGCAAAGGCGCAGTTCGATGAGCGTCAGCGCGAGTCGAGGCTTTCGCTGCTTGATAACTGCAAGATCGTGCGCTTGTGCTGGGATGATCTAAGGGATCCGACAAAGCTCGATCGCAAGCTCAAGGTCGCCGGCGTGCCGCGTGCGTGCTGAGGCAGTTGCGGGACGTTTGGCTTGCGCGAGCGTGGAAATACGGACGGACGAGCGTGGATAATCGGACGCGCAATGGTTGAGCGTGGATTTTCGGACACACGAGCGTGGATTTTTGGACGCTTGTGGAATGAACGTGGATAATCTCCCGCTTTTGGCTCGAAAGGGGGTTCAAAGTGGGAGATTTTCCACGCTCATCTTGCGGGTTCGATACTGCGGCGATCAGGCGCTGATGATGTGGGGTAGCGGCAGGTCGTGGGCATCGGTGGGAACGCCGTCGACGCGTTGCTCGTCAAAGGCGATGCCGATGATTCGGCATGCGGGCGAGACCGTGGGTAGGTAGCGGTCGTAGCAGCCGCCACCGTAACCCAGGCGCGCGCCGGCGCGGTCGAAGGCTACAAGCGGCACGACGACCATGTCGAGTTCTTCGGCAGGTACGATAGGGAAACGGCTGCTGTCGATGGCCGTGGCCGCGAAGGCCCGCGTGGGGTGGGCGATAAACGGAGCCGCGGACGCATCGCCGACAGAGACTGCCCGCATACACATGCGCTGGCCACAAGCCATGGCGTCTGTTGCCGAGAACATGCACGGATAGGCCACGCGCCAGCCGCGTTTGGTGGCCGCTGCGGCAAACGCGGCTGGGTCGACCTCGGAACCCATCGCGGCATAGACGGCAACGGTGCGCGGTGCCGCGGCACCCAAGCGATCCAACAGCTCAACAAGTCGCGCACAGATAACGGCAGACTTCGCCGCCCGCACATCCAAATCAATTGCATCGCGCCGAGCAAGCGCCGTCCGCCGTAACTCAGCCTTGTCCATCCCAACCTCCTCTAGCAAACCTGCCAAAAAGGGATAGGTTTATTTTGGCGGGTTTTATCTGGGCAAACGTCGAAGCCGCCACAAAGGCGCCCTGTGTGGCGGCTTCGACTCGACGTTGGCTTCACAGCGCCGCAGCGATCGCTTCAGTCACAAACTTATTGAGTGACTCACCCTTCTTTGCCGCTGCCAGCGCTGCTTGCTTGTGGAGCTCAGAGCCCGTTCTTACGTTGAACGAGCCCTTAAAAGCCCGCTCGGGTTCCTTGCCCTTCTCGGCGCAAAACTCAAGGTAATCGTCGACGGCGTCGTGGAAGCATTGCTCCACTTCTTCAGCCGTGGAGCCTTCAAATGCGATTGCGTCCCTAATGCCGGCGACCATACCTGTTAGCACATGCTGTTCGGCATTGAACTCGACCGGGGCGAAATAACCTTTGTATGCCAAAACGTTACTCATGACTACCTCCGACATCTTGCAGAAAGCGAACGATGTTTCGAATGGTCCCCGCTGTCAATTCGTCAGATGGATGAGGCGCGTGCATTACGAACATCCTGCCATCTGATGGCCTGTAGAAGCGAACGCGCGATCCGGATGTCTTGCCTTTGCTGTCCATTTCAAAGCCATATGAAGCCATGACTTTTAAAAAATCCGCATACCGATAAGTTGAAGGGCAGCTAAACAGTTGGGCGATGAGTTTATCGGATCGAGTCATCCCGCCTCACATTCTGCAACTATATTCTAGTTGCAATTTCAGGTCGTTGCAAGCAGCTCTACTATAGAACATGTGTGCGTATAGAACAAGTGTTCGAATCACCACTGAGAATGGGGACAGGCATCTTTGTGGTGGTCTGTGCTGTGGAGTGGGCGTCTGCGGCAGTTCGTCTCGATCTGTAACAGTAACTCGGCAAAATTGGACCTAGATGTTACAGATTGAGACAAAGGGCCGGCGTCATCCGGAAACGTCTCGATTTGTAACATCTGGAGCCAATATTGCCGCCTTAGCGTTACAGATCGAGACAAATCGGCAGACTGCGGCAAAAGAAAAAGGTAGATTTTCGGTCATGTCCCAAAAATCTACCTTTGTGCGTTAGCTCAGCAGGTCGACTACGTTGAAGCCGGCGTTGCTCTTGGCGATGACTTCGCGGCCGCCAAAGACGCAAGTGGGCGACTCGGCTGCGATGCGCGTCACATCGGCGCCGAGCGAGCGCAGCTCACCGGGCGTAGCGGCGAGCATCTGGGCGCGGCGCTCCTCGCGTGCGTGCGGATCGAGCCCGGCCAGGTAGGTCGTGTTGCGGCGCTTGGTGAGCGCGTACGGCTTCACGGGCGCGTCCATGCCGCTCACGCAGCTCACGATAAAGCCCTCAAAGGCGGCCTCGTCGGGCTCAAAGCTGCCGAGCCATTCGCCTGCGCGCTCCACGCGCTCAATCGAAGGATCGATTGCCGGGTCGCGGTAGGTGTAGAACGCCGCCTGACGCTCGCCGGCCGCGCGGAATCCGCAGCCGTACGCGCCGCCCTTCACGCGGATCTCGTTCCACAGGTAGTCGTAGGAGAGTGCGTTGGCGGCAACCGCCCAGGCGCCCGTCACGTCAATGCCCAAGCGACGCGGGTCGCATGCGCTTGCCGCAAAGCAGATGTCGCTGGGGATGACAAAAGCCTCGTGGCGGTCGCACGGCGTCGGCACCACGAGCGCGTCGCGGCCGGCATCGGCGCCGTCGCCAGCTCCCAGTCCCAAGTCGCCCGCGGCGGCCCAGTACGCGTTAAAGTCCTCATCGCTGCCGGTAAAGCTCGCCAGGCAGCCGTCGGCCACAAAGATGCGGCCTGCCAGCTCGGCAAGCTTGGCACGCAGGCCGTCCAGGCGCTCGTCAAAGTGGTCGAGCAAATCGCGCAGGAACAGGTAGAAGTCTACGCCCGAGAGCTGCTCACGCACCACGGCCGAAGGCGAGCTGTAGCTCATCGCGCGACCGAGCGCCGCCGAGTGGCCGTTGTTGATAAAGCCCTGCTCAAGCCCAATACGAATCTGCGTGAGCACGTCGCGCACGCGGTCGGCGTCGGCATCTGCCAAAAGCGTGCTCGACCATACCTCGCGCGGCAGACTCGCCAGCGCATCGATCTTCTCGGACAGGGCGCCGGCGCTCACCAGCAGGTAGGGGCGCACGCCGTCCACTTCGGGCTGCGTCATGACTTCGGTCGTAAAGCTCAAAAAGCCGAGCTTGCCAGCGAGCAAGTTGTCGAGTTCCTCGGCCGAGTGCTCGCGCGTGGGCAGCTGCTTAAGCAGGCGGCAGAGCAGTGTCACATAGGGCAGGTCCTCAAACGCGACGCAGCTCAGGTCGAAATACTGCATGGCGTAGGCCAGACGGTTGGTGGGGATGTCGTGGCGCAGGCAGGGGATGGGCGTGGTCGTGTCTACGACCAGCGGCGGCTCGGGGCGCGCCTCGCCAATGTCGGACACGCGCAGGCGCGGCAGCGTGGCCTTGGCCTCGGGCGTGTCTTCTGCCTCCTGCGCGGCACGCAGCGCGGCCGTGCGCTCGACCACGTCGGCCAGCTCGGCATCGGTCATGGCATCGCGCTTGGCTGCCAGCTCGGCGGCTTCGGCACCCTCCGAACCCTCGGCGGCGTCCACCGGCACCAGCTCGACCAGTGCCATGTGGTCGTTTTCCAGCACCAGCTCGCGCAGCAGGTCCTCAAAATAGCTGCCGTCCAGCTCGCTGCGCAGCTCCTCGTACACCGGGCCGTACTTGAGCGCCAGCGTCGCGGCGTCGTCATCGTAGAGCCACGTGCTCAGCGCGTCGCACGCAATGGCCACGCCGTCGGCGATGCCGTAGTCGCGCTGACGCAGGTCGTATTCGTTGCTGCTGATGATGGCTTCCAGGCGCTCGCGCGGAACGCCATGCTCGCATAGGTCGCGGCAGGCGTCCTGGAACACGCGGCGCAGCTCGCGCGCCACGCCGGGCTGTGCGTTTTGCAGCATGATGAGCTCGTAGGGCTGCAGGCTCTCGGCCGCGGTGTAGCTCACCACGTTGCCGCCCAGGCCGGCGGCCAGAATGGCCTTCTTAACTGGCGCTTCGTTGGAGCCCAGCAGTGCCTCAAACAGGATATCTGCCGCGATCGTGCGTTTGCGGTCGAGCGCGCTGCCCAGCACAAGACCCAGGCCCACCAGGGCGTTCTCGGGCGTGGTAGCCATCTCGACGCGCTTGTACTCGCAGGTCACGGGTGCCTGCACGCCCAGCGGATTGGGCGCCAGCGTGGACGGGTTCTCGCCGGCGGCGACGGCAGCGTCCATGCGGCGGCTCGCGGCACTCGGCTGCGACAGATAACGCTCGTCCAAAAAGGCCAGTGCGCGGTCCACATCTAGGTCGCCGTAGAGCGTTATATAAGAGTTGGAAGGATTGTAGTGGCGCGCGTGCGTGTCCAGGAACTGCTCGTAGGTGAGCGCGGGAATCGCGCGCGGGTCGCCACCGCTCTCGTGTGCATAGGCGGTGTCGGGATAGAGCGCGGCGTTGACGGCGTCGTCCAGCACGCTCATGGGGTCGGACAACGCACCCTTCATCTCGTTGAACACCACGCCGTTATAGCGCAGCGTGCCCTCGTGCAGGCTCGCGGAGCTGCCGTCGCCCTCGCCCTCGACGCTCTCCGGCAGGTTCAGCTCGTAGTGCCAGCCCTCCTGCTCAAAAATGGTGGGTTTGGTGTAGATGGCCGGGTTGAACACCGCGTCCAGGTACACGTCCATCAGGTTGTACAGGTCCTGTTCGTTGGTGGTGGCAACGGGGTAGATGGTCTTGTCGGGGTAGGTCATGGCGTTGAGGAACGTCTGCATGGAGCTCTTGATCAGGTCCACGAACGGCTCCTTGACGGGAAATTTGGCCGATCCGCACAGGACCGAGTGCTCAAGAATATGGAACACGCCGGTGGAATCGGCTGGCGGCGTCTTAAAGCCAATGGCAAAGGCCTTGTTTTCGTCGTCGCACGCCAGGTACAGCAGGCGAGCGCCCGAGGCAGTGTGGCGCAGCACGTAGGCGTCCGAGTCGAGCTCGGGCACGGTCTCGCAGCGCTCGACGGCAAAGCCGTGGCAGGTAGTGCCGGGCACCAGCAGTGCAGCGGCTGCGGCGCGCGGGTCGGTTGAGGTAGTGGGCATATGCAGTCTCCTTTGACGCCCCAGCGGGGGCGAATCGAGTCGAATCCACGAGAGTATACCCATATGGGGCCGCGACCCTGCGGCGAACTGGAGACGATGCCAGCGGATTGGGTAAAGGCCCCGCGTGCCCGCCGCGCGAGCGTGGAAACTTGGACGCCTATCGAATGAGAGTGGATTTTCGGACGGAATCAGCCTCAAAACGCCCAAATACCGTCCAAATATCCACCCTCATTTCCCGACCGTCCAAAATCCACACTCATCCGCCGCCCGCACATCTCTCATCTCTCATTCGTCACGAATACGAGAGATAACAGAAAGACGAGAGATAAATATGAGAGATAACTGAGCAGCAAAGAGACAGGCAATCATGGTATTATCTCAATACCGATTGTTCTACCAGCAAAAACATGTTTATATGAAACAGATGGCAGACATCTTATCTTCTATCTCTCACTCATCTCTTATATGAGAGATAGCAGAAAGATGAGAGATAATTACGAGAGATAACTGAGAGACGAGGGAAATCTATCCGCGGCATTCTCCGCAGGACCGAGCGAAAGGACGTGCAGATGAACGAAAACGAGCTGACCGGTCTGCTTGAGTCTTTAAGGCGTATGGGCTCGGATGATCTTAACGTCGAAGTGAAGGAGAGCGCCACGACGCTTTCCCGCGACGTATGGGAAACGGTTAGCGCATTCGCGAATACCGCTGGCGGAATTATCGTGCTCGGCGTGAGCGAGCGCGCGGGCTTTGTCCCGGTTGAGAACTTTGAGACCGAGAAGGTGCTCAACCAATTCGTAGCGGGCATGGGTGATGCCGGCGGTCGCGGAAAACTGGCCAATCCGCCCAAATACACCATTGAACGCGTGGAGCTCCAGGGCACCGTGGTTCTGGTCATCACGATTGAGGAGCTCGACCCGTCGAGCAAGCCGTGTTATGTCATAGAGCGGGGCGCTCAAGGCGGCAGCTACAAACGCATCGATGACAAAGATGTTCCGCTCTCGTCGACCGAGGTCCTGTCCTTGTCATCGTATGAACGGACGAGCCCCAGTGATCGCGATGCAGTACCCGGCGCGGTCGCAGGCGATCTTGACGAGGCCCTGGTCGACCGCACGATAGAGCGTGCTTTCTCGCTGACACCCCGTGCAATGCGCGGCGCGCCGGACAAGAAAACGAAGCTGGAGCGCCTGAATTTCCTCGACTCCCAGGGCAATGTTACTAAGGCCGGGCTCCTGGCCGCGGGTGCCTATCCTCAGCAGTTCTATCCCAAGCTCTTTATCGATGTGGCGGTCTATGCCGGAACGCAGAAGGGCGCGGCGGGGTCGTTGAGGTTCATGGACCGTACGATCTGCGAGGGAACGTTGGGCGAAATGATCTCGGATGCCGTCGCGGCAATCGCCAAGAATTTGCGGCGAACCTCGACGATCCAAGGCGTCTCGCGTGTCGACTCGCTGGAGATTCCCGAGGAAGTCCTGCGCGAGGCAATCGCCAACGCCGTAATCCACCGAGAATACGGAGATCGGTTCTGTGGGCAGTCGATCGCTGTTGATGTCTTTGATGACCGTATCGAGGTGACGAACCCCGGCGGCCTATACGGGGGAAAGACTCGCGAGAACTTGTTTGACGGCAGCTCCCGATGCCGTAACGCGACGCTCGTGAAACTCATGTCGATTGTCCCGCTGCCGGATGGCGCAGGTTCGCCGGCTGAGGGCAATGGCTCGGGCATCCCGATG
>DBFWDM010000142.1:0-13870 GCA_048484635.1 Collinsella sp. | reverse complement strand
TTGTTGTACTTGGTCTTCAGACGCGGCACATACTTCTCTTCTGCCATTGTTCACTCCTTCTTGGGGTTTTAAGCACGGGGCGTGGCCACGATGGGTTGTCCTCGTGCCTCCTGGCTGCATCCGCGCCGCTCATGGCATTTCACGGTTTGGACTCGACGCAGCAGGAGCCGACAAAACAATCGGTACTATACGCGCATCGGGAGCGTATTTCCAGAAAAACCTCGTCTGCCTGCACAACTCCACAACTCCCCCGCACAAATGGGTCCCAACAAGCAGTTGCGGTGAAATAGGGACTGTTGGGCGGCCTAACAGGCTTAAACAATCCGTATTTCACCGCAACTTATTGGTGGGAATGCGATTAGCGCTTGCGGGGGATGAGTTTGGTGCGGCGCAGGTGGATCATCTCGGCGGCAATGGAGATAGCGATCTCCTCGGGATCCTCGGCCTCGATGGCAACGCCGATCGGCAGGTGCAGCTCGTCGATCTGGTCCTGCGTAAAGCCCTCCTGCTCCAGGCGGGCGCGCACAAAGGCCGTCTTGCGACGCGAGCCCAAGCAGCCCAGATAGGCGGGTTTGGCACGCATGGCCTGAATCACCACGTCGATATCGGACTTGTGACCCGCCGTGGCGACGACCACCAGGTCGCGCGGGCCGATGGGGCACTGCTTGCTCAGGCTCTTGTAGTCGACCAGACGACGGTCGTAGACACCGGGCACCCAATCGGGGGTCAGCGTGCCGGGGCGGTCGTCGCACGCCACGACGGCAAAGCCCGCCGCCGTAAGCACCCGCGCCGTCGCGGCGCCCACGTGGCCGCAGCCAAAGATATAGGTCAGGCCCTCGGGGCAGAGCGTCTCGATGTGCGCCGCGGGAATCTCGGAGGCCGCGTTGGTGTAGGTGACCTTACTCCCCTCCTCCACCAGCGAAAGCCCGGGGCAGCCCGCAATGGTGCGGCGCGATTCCTCGCCATGGTACTCGGCCACATCGCCCTCGAGCGCGCTCGCGATAAACGGTTCAAAGTCGATGACGAAGTCGCCGATGCGCCGATAGGCCAAGACGTCGGCAACCGACTGGAGCAACGGCACCTTGGTCGCATCCAGGTGCAGATAGCACAGGCAGATGGCTCCGCCGCAGATCATGCCGGTATCGGAGTTCTCGCCGCCCATGGTGTAGCGGACCAGACGCGACTGTCCCGCGCTCAGGAGTTCGCGCGCCTCATCCAGCGCAAAGAGCTCAATCTTGCCGCCGCCGATAGTGCCCGCCTGGCTGCCGTCGGCAAAGACAGTCATCCATGCGCCCACACCGCGCGGCGATGACCCCGCCGTACCGGCCACGACCACGAGCTCGCACGTCTCGCCAGCACGCAGGGCAGCAAGCGCCGCATTCACAACATCGAGCTTTTCCATTGCCGCCTTTTATCCTCTAAAGACATCGGTGAGCATAGCGAGTGCCTCGAGCACGCCGCCGCCGACCGACGTCGCCTTGTCCGAAATGTAGTTGATATAGCTGGCATCGCCGCGCGGATCGACATCGGCGCATTTAAAGCCCTCAGTCACCTGCACGCCGTTCGCCAAAAGCCCGCGCAGACAGCCATCGATCTGCGTGCACATGGGCGTATCGCCCGCGTAGCCAATCACGTCTCCGGCGCTCACGATGTCGCCGATTGCGCGGTCGGACCGAAACACGCCGGCGGCGGGGCTGTGGATAACGCGCTCCTTGCCAAAGCCGGCGATAATGCCCGGCACGCCCGTGTTGGGCTGGGGCGAACCTTGGGTAATGACACGGCCGAGGAAATGACCGCGCATGGTCTCGACCACGGCGTCGCAATCGACCGGCGCGGTAAAGCCCGGCCCCACGGCGATGACGGCAGGCGCCATGTCGCGCGTGGTGCCCAGGTTGCGCTTGGCCAAAATCGCGTCGACCACAGCCGCGGGTTTCAGCTCGCCGAGTATCTTGGCCTGGGGGTCCACCACAACGGCGACGTCTCCAGCCTCGGTAATCGCAAACGCCTCAGCCGGCGTCTGTGCCAAGCGAGCGCGAATGCCTTCGACCTCGACCTCGCCCAGGCGAATGGCCTCGCAAAAACTGATTGTGCGGCGGATGCACGTGGGAACCGCGATATCGGCCATAACGACCGACACGCCGGCGCGCACCAAGCGAGCGGCGACGCCCGTGGCGATATCGCCGGCACCGCGAACATAAACGAACATTCCCGGGGCACCTCCCTGTGCTACGGTTTGAGCAGAGCAAATGCGGTTCGACCGCTACTCTGATGATTATTTATTATCACAGTATTATACGGCGGTGAACAGATGGAAACGACGAGCGGAAACCTTGCCTCCACGCTCAAGATCGAGCCGGGCATTACCGCAATTATCGGCAGTGGCGGCAAGTCGACCCTACTAAAGACGCTCGGCCTTGAGCTTATGCGCGCGGGCGGCCGCGTGCTCCTCTGTACCACCACGCACATGTTTCCCGTCGCCGGCGTGCCATGGAACGGGTCGAGCCGTTGCCTGGGCGCCGCGCCTTGGAAGCCGGGGGCCCTGCATGTTCCCGGCTGCACTTGCGAGGCATGCGCTGGCATGAGCCGCGGAAGTATCTGCCAGGCGGGTGTTTTGGACCCGGAGACAGGCAAGCTCTCCGCCCCCGCCGAGCCGCTCAACGAGCTGGCGCAGCGCTTTGACTACGTCCTGGCCGAGGCGGACGGCAGCAAGCGGCTCCCGCTCAAGGCGCACGCCCCGTGGGAGCCGGTAATTCCCTCTGGCACGGCCAACATCGTCTGGATCGTCGGCGCCTCGGGATTCGGCAAGCCCGTCGCCGAGGTTGTCCACCGCCCCGAGCTCTTCTGCGAGCGCTGCGGCTGCGAGCCCACCGATACCGCCACGCCCGAGCGCGTCGCCCAAGTGCTCAATGCCGAGATGCAGGCGCTGAAACTCAATACCGCACGCGTCATGCTCAACCAAGTCGACACGCTCAGCGACCCCACAATGGCCGACCGCTTCGAGGCAGCTCTCGACCGCCCCATCGTCGCCACCATCCTCCAGGGGTAGCTAATTTGGCGTCGTCCCCGTTAGCGGGGCACGTAGCGGCCAGGTTGGGCTCCGGTGGGCTCGCCGTCGCGTGCCGCCAGCACGCCGTTCACAAACACGGCCTTGGCGCGGCCATGCGCCTCAAAGCCCTCGAGCGGCGTGTAGTCCACGGCCTGATGCTGCGTCGTGGCACTGATCGTCCAGCGCGCCTTGGGATCCCACACGCACACGTCGGCATCGGCGCCCTCGGCAAGACAGCCCTTGCGCGGATACATGCCAAAGACGCGCGCCGGGTTCTCGCTCATCAAGCGGCACAGATCCTCGGGTCCCAGCTGGCCCTCAAAGCTCGTGGCAATCGCGACGGGACGATGCTCCACGCCGGGCCCGCCGTTGGGAATCGCGCGGAAATCATCGCGTCCGCGGTCCTTTTGCCCGTGCAGGTTAAAGCTGCAATGATCGGTCGCAATCGTATCGATCTCGCCGGCCACAAGCGCCTCGCGCAGGGCTGCACGGTCACCCGCATGGCGCAGCGGCGGGCTCATCACATACTTGGCACCCGCAAAGCCGTCCTCGCCCTGCTCCAGATAACAGGTGTCGTCGAGCATCAGATACTGGGGGCAGGTCTCGACATAGATATTCTTCTGCCCGCGCGCTTTGGCAGCACGGATGGCCTCGAGCCCCAGCTTGGTCGAAAGGTGCACCACGTTGACCGGGGCGTCGCCGGCCAAGTGTGCCAGATACAGTAGGCGGCTCACGGCCTCGGCCTCGCACACATCCGGACGGCTGAGCGCATGTCCCTCGGGCCCATGAATCCCCTGCTCGTACACGCGCTTCTGCAGCTCGTTCACGAGCGTGCCGTTCTCGCAATGCACGCACAGGATACCGCCCACGCGCTTGAGCTCCTCCAGCACCTCGAGCGTCTCGGCATCATCCAAGCGCAGGTGGTCATAGGCAAAGTAGGTCTTAAACGACGACACGCCCGCCTCGCGCATGGCCGAAAGATCGGCGCGGTTGCGCTCATTCCACTCGGCGAGTGCCATATGAAAGGCGTAGTTGGCGGTGCAGGTGCCGTCGGCGCGATGATGCCACTCGGCCAAGGCATCGGGCATGGTCACGCCGCGATCGGCCGTCGCGTAGTCCACGATGGTCGTCGTACCGCCGCAGGCAGCCGCGCGCGTGCCGGTCTCAAAGCTATCGGCTGTCCAATCCATGCCGGTCCAGCACTGCATGTGCGTGTGGCCGTCGATAAAGCCGGGGAACACCCAGCAGCCCGCGGCATCCTCGACGGTATCGCCCTCGGCCGGCTCAATCGCTGCGGCGATCCGCACGATCTTGTCGCCCTCCATGGCAAGATCGGCGCGGCGAAACCCCTGGGGCGTCACGAGCGCGCCGTTTTTGATGATGATCATGTTGCTCCTTATTGATTAATACTGTTGGCCACGCGATCAAAATACGAGCAGGCCGCGATATGCTCCGTTATGCGTTGCTGTCCCTTGGCGGTATCGACGTCCCACAGCTCGTAGGCACGCGCCTCGACCAGCACCACGTCGATACGGCTCTTGAGGATCGAACCGCCGCCGTCCTTGCCCTCGAGACACATAAGTGCATCGAACAGTTCCGCCGGAAAGAGCACCGGGCTCGAAGGCTCACCGTTGCACGCAAGACGCACCGGATGCTTGCGGCCACGCTCGTCAAATACACGAACCATGGCCTCAAAAGAATCCGAACTCACGAGCGGCTGGTCGCCCGGCAAAAAGAGGCAACCTTTCCAGTTGCGTTCGACTCCCCACGAAAGGCCCGCACGGACGCTTTCGCTGCGCAGCTCGCCATCGTGCAGCACGCACGGGCAATGCTTGTCCTCGCAAATCTGAGCGACCCCGGGCCAACGCGTCGAAACCACGACGTCAAAGCCCCGGGGAACCGAATCGATGGTCCGGGCAATCAGCGGCTCGCCATAGATATCGGCAAGCATCTTGTTAGAGCCAAACCGCTTGCCCTCGCCCGATGCCATAATGACGCATCCAAGTTTCATGGTGATACCTCCCCTGAAACCATCGTACCCATAACTCGCGCCGCGGGCATCCACATCGAAAGCGCTTATCCCGCACGCCCGCGATGCAAAAAAGGGGCACCCCGCCGGTTGGCAGAGCGCCCCCTTTACATGGCTTACCTCAACCCGGCTTTAGGCCTGGAACCAACGGGCGGTGTTGCGCTCGTCGAGGGCCTTGAGGGTAGCGGCGGGATCGGCAACCTTCTGCAGGAACATCATGGCTGCGATGGCGTACGGCTTGTAGCTGGCCTCCTTGTACATGCCCACACGGTGCATGTCGAAGACGTCGGCGTTGACCTCGCCGTGCTCGCAGGAGACACCGGAGATGTCGGCAGGCAGCGGGTGCATAAAGATGGTGTCCTGGCCGTTGGCAGTCTTCTCCATGAGCTCGGTCGTGGAGCACCAGTCCTGATGGGTGGCGTTCTGGGCGAGCAGTTCCTTCTCGAGCGCAGCGATGCCAGCGTCGTCGCCCTCGGCGTACAGATTGGTACGCTTCTCCATGGCGGCAAACGGAGCCCAGCTCTTGGGGATCACGATGTCGGCGCCCTCGAAGGCCTCGGCCATGGTGTTGACCTGCTTAAAGGTGGTGCCGGACTCGGCGGCGTAGCCCTTGGCGCGCTCGACGACCTCGGGCATGAGGTCGTAGCCCTCGGGGTGGGCCAGGGTGACGTCCATGCCAAAGCGGGGCAGCAGGCTGATCAGCGACTGCGGGCAGGACAGCGGCTTGCCGTAAGAGGGCGAATAGGCCCAAGTGACGGCAACCTTCTTGCCCTTGAGGTTCTCGAGGCCGCCAAACTCGCTGATGAGGTAGAGCATGTCGGCAGAGGACTGCGTGGGGTGGTCGGAATCGGACTGCAGGGAGATGAGCGTGGGACGGTGATCCAGAACGCCGTCCTCGTAGGCCTGCTGCACGGACTCGGAGACCTCGGCCATGTAGGCATCGCCCTTGCCGATGTACATGTCGTCGCGGATGCCGATGACGTCGGCCATGAAGGAGATCATGGTAGCGGTCTCGCGGACGGTCTCGCCGTGAGCGATCTGGGACTTCTTCTCGTCCAGGTCCTGCAGCTCAAGGCCGAGCAGGTTGGCGGCCTTAGAGAAGGAGAAGCGCGTACGGGTGGAGTTGTCGCGGAACAGGGAGACGGCAAGACCGGAGTCGAAAATCTTGGACGAAACGTTGTTCTCACGCAGCTCGCGCAGGGCGTCAGCGACGATGTAGAGAGCCTTGAGCTCATCGGTGGTCTTGTCCCAGGTGTGCAGGAAGTCGCTGCCGTACATACCCTTAAAATCGAGGCCGTTCAACTGCTCGACGAGTTCGGTAAACTTAGCGTCCATGGAAATGTCCTTTCGAAAAGATGAAACGATCGCAATGAGTAGATGTGCTCCGGCATGCGCGTGTGGCTAGAACATGCAGAGCACCATGACGAGGACCCGCCACCGTTGAGGAAGCATGGGAGATAACGACCGCGGGCCCCAAGTCAACAGGGGGTGCCGGGGACACAAGCGGCCCCCGGCTCAACAAAATCGAGGAATGGGACTAGTCGATCTTGTTGTTGGTCAGACCGGCGCGGAACACGGTGGCGTCGCCATCGGCCTGGCTCGGATCGTAGAGGTTCAGGGCAGCCACGTACATGGCGGCAGCGGTGACCAGGTCGTCCTTGTAGGTGACCTCGTTGGGAGCGTGAGCCTGAGACTCGGCACCCGGGCCGAAGCCGACGCAGGGGATGCCATAGCGGCCCTGGATGGAGACGCAGTTCGTGGAGAAGGTCCACTTGTCGCACAGCGGACGACCGGTGCGCTTGTCCATGCTGGGCTCGCAGCCGATGCGCTCGTCGCCGAACATGGCCTTGTGGGCGTCGACGAGGGCCTTGACGTGCGGAGCAGTCTCCTTGTTGATCCACGTGGGGAAGTAAGCCTCGGTCTCGTAGACCTCGCCGGTCCAGGACGGACGGTCGTACATGTACATGGAGACCTTCACGTCGTCGCCGTACTTCTTGGCGGCCGGCAGGTTGCGGATCTCGTCCAGGCAGGACTCCCAGGTCTCGCCGGCGGTCATACGACGGTCGATGGAAATGGCACAGGAGTCAGCGACAGCGCAGCGGCTGGGGCTGGTGTAGAAGATCTGGCTGACGGTGCAGGTGCCGCGGCCCAGGAAGCGGGCGTCCTCGAAGTGCTCGGGGTTGTACTTGGGATCGAGCATCTTGACGAGGCCCTTGATGTCGGTCGACTCGTCGCAGCCGTTGTTGTTGAGGGCGCGGACGTCGGCGATGATGTCGGCCATCTTGTAGATGGCATTGTCGCCGCGGTCGGGAGCAGAGCCGTGGCAGGAGGTGCCGTGAACGTCGACGCGGATCTCCATGCGGCCGCGGTGACCGCGATAGATGCCGCCGTCGGTGGGCTCGGTGGAAATGACGAATTCGGGCTTAATGCCGTCCTTGTTGTAGATGTACTGCCAGCACATGCCGTCGCAGTCCTCTTCCTGGACGGTGCCGACGACCATGATCTTGTAGCCCTCGGGGATGAGGCCCATGTCCTTCATCATCTTGGCAGCGTAGGTAGCAGAAGCCATGCCACCCTCCTGGTCGGAGCCGCCGCGGCCATAGATGATCTCGTCGGTCTCGTAGCCCTCATAAGGATCGGCATCCCAGTTATCGATGTTGCCGATGCCGACGGTGTCGATGTGAGAGTCGATGGCGATGATCTTGTCGCCCTCGCCCATAAAGCCCATGACGTTACCCAGGCCGTCGACCTTGACCTCGTCATAGCCAAGGCTCTCCATCTCGGCCTTAATGCAAGCGACGACCTCACCCTCCTCGCAGGACTCAGAGGGGTGAGAGATCATGGCGCGCAGGAAGCGAGTCATATCAGCACGATGGGACTCAGCAGCAGCCTTGATAGCGTCGAAATCGAGTTCTTTAGCCATTGTTCATAACCTTTCAAACTAAGGAATCTACCTGTGAGGTGGCGGAGCGATACCTATTTACTCCGCCCCAACGATTAGCAAGTGGGGTATTCGCCTTCCCAGACGATGCGACGGTACTGATCCGGATCGGTGTCACCTTCCGTGGAGAAGCAGAGCACGGAGCTCGTCTTATCCAGGCCGATGAGCTCTTTGAGCTCGGCGTACTCAGGATCGAGCATGAGGGTCTCGACCAGGCCGGTGGTCACCGCGCCGGACTCGCCGGAGATGACGCGCGGGTCGCCCTTCTCGGGGGCGCCCAGGGTGCGCATGCCGCGAGCGGTGACCCAGTCGGGGCAGGACACGAAGGCGGTGGCATGGTTGCGCAGGATATCCCAGCCCAGGATGTTGGGCTCGCCGCAGCACAGACCGGCCATGATGGAGGGCATGTCACCGTCCACGATACGCGGATCGCCGTCGCCGGCGGCAGCGCCCTTGTACAGGCAGGCGGCCGGAGCGCACTCGACCACGACGAAGGTGGGCGGGTTATCGGGATACAGGTTGGTGAAGTAGCCCACCACGGCGCCGGCGAGCGAACCCACGCCAGCCTGGACAAACACGTGCGTCGGGCGGTTGATGGCCATCTCGCGCAGCTGCTCGGCAGCCTCGGAAGCCATGGTGCCGTAGCCCTCCATGATCCAAGACGGGATCTTCTCGTAGCCCTCCCAGGCGGTGTCCTGAACGATGACGCCGCGCTCGCAGGCGTCGGCCTCGGCGGCGGCCATGCGCACGCACTCGTCGTAGTTGACCTCTTCGATGGTCACCGTTGCGCCCTCGGCGGCGATGTTATCGAAGCGGGGCTTGGTGGAACCCTTGGGCATGTGAACGACGGCCTTCTGGCCCAGCTTGTTGGCAGCCCATGCCACGCCGCGGCCATGATTGCCGTCGGTAGCGGTAAAGAAGGTGGCCTGGCCAAAGTCCTTGGCAAGCTGATCGGAGGTCAGGTAATCGAAGGTGCACTCGGCAACGTCCTTGCCGGTCTCGTCGGCAATGTAGTTGGCCATGGCAAACGATCCGCCCAGAACCTTAAAGGCGTTGAGGCCAAAGCGATAGCTCTCGTCCTTAACGCACAGGTTGGACAGACCCAAGCGCGCAGCCTGACCGTCCAGGCGGGCAAGCGGGGTGACGGTATATTGAGGGAACGACTGGTGGAAGGCGCGGGCCTTCTTCACGTGGTCGAGGCTCATGATTCCCAAGTGCTTGTCATCGCTCTTGGGCATCGTGTTGCCCGCCCACTGGATCTTATCGGCCATACGGTGAACTCCTTAAGTCCTCTCTTGCCGGCCCCCGCATACGCGTTTCAGCCCATTCCCATTCATGCGACTGAACTTTTATGTGGATGCCAAACAAAAAGTTTGTTAGCACTGTTCTATCACACTTTTTGATTGGCAAACCTAACAAATTGTTTGTTGCCGTAATCGGTACTTTTTCGCCGCCGAACGGTCACACAACGCAGCGGCGCTTTCGTTATTTGCGAACAGGTGTGGTTTATGGCACAGTGAGCCCAAACTAATTTTTAGGAAGGTACCCATGACCCC
This sequence comes from Collinsella sp., assembly GCA_048484635.1. Taxonomy (GTDB): domain Bacteria; phylum Actinomycetota; class Coriobacteriia; order Coriobacteriales; family Coriobacteriaceae; genus Collinsella. The sequence goes on along the minus strand of DBFWDM010000142.1, from coordinate 4,298 downwards.
CGCACAGATTGAGTTTTACAAGCGCCTCGCACACGGCCTGGCGCTCCAATTTGGCCCCAACTGCGAAGTCGTCGTCCACGATCTGGAGACCGAGGACGTAGACCACTCCATCGTAGTGATCGAAAACGGCCACGTCAGCGGGCGCAAACTGGGTGACGGCCCCAGCCATATCGTGTTTGAGTCCATGCACGAGGGCGCCACCGATGTACACGACCGCGAGCCGTACCTCACTAAAACCACCGACGGTAAGCTGCTCAAATCGTCGACGATCTTTATCCGCAACGACGAGGGCAAGCCCGTCGGCATTTTGGGCATCAACTTTGACATTACGCTCATGAAGGCTTTTGAGCGCTCGCTCGATGCCTTTACCGGCACCGGCGGCACGGGCTATACCGAGCCCGAGCCCATTACCAAGAACATCGGCGACCTGCTCGAGGACCTGCTGCACGAGTGCGAGCAGTTTGTGGGCAAGCCCGCGGCGCTCATGACCAAAGACGAGCGCATTCGTGCCATTGGCTACCTCGACCGTCGCGGCGCCTTCCTCATTTCCAAGTCGAGCGAGCGCGCCTGCGAGTTCTTTGGCATCTCCAAATACAGCTTCTATAGCTACCTCAATGAGGCCAAGGCGGCGGCCGGCGACAAGTAGGCACTCGCCTGGATTGCCCTCCCCTTTTGGGCGCGAGTTCTGGAAAGCACGAATCCAAGACCGAGCCGCTTGGGAAGTTCCATATAATCGATGTCATTAGTATTTCGAAAGGATGGAACAGAATGGCGTTGAGCAAGGCATCATGCACCGGTCGCGGATTGATTCCGGCAATTGGTGGACATGTGCACCGCATGTTCGATGAGGGTGAAGACGACCTGTTTTCACTGAGCCTTGACGACGTGATGGATGATCGCCCGTGGACCGCCGACGAACTCATGGGCGGCGGGGCTCGCCCGTCAAGCCCCAATCCCGCACTTGCGCCTAAGTCCACACCTGCGCCGACTCCTGCGCAGCCGGCTGTTTCGACGCCCGCGCCTACGCCCGCACCCACTTCGGCGCCCACACCCGCTCCCCGCCCCGCAAGCGACCCGTCCGAGACGGCGGCATTTCTCGCTGCAGCGACGCAGGGCAAATCGGCCGACAGCACTGTTATGTACAGCGCCCAGCAGTTGCCTGTTCCTGCGGCACGCAAGCCTCCGGTCACAAGGCTCGATGAGCCCGTTGCCCATCAGGTTGTCCACGATTCCTGGGCTGCAGCCGATCTGGATGAGACCTCTACCGGCATGCCGGCGCTCGATGTTCCAGTTAACCCGCTTTTTGCCGCCAACACGAGCGCCGCGGACTATGAGGGCGGTGCGGCATATTCCGATTATTCCGATGACTATGCTGGCACCGGTCGCATCGAGACCGAGGATTATGGCACCGCATCGAGCGATTATCTCAACGATCCGTACGCTGCCACGCCTGCACCGGAATATGACCCGGAGGCCGCGTCCGCACCGGCGTATACCAAAAGCACGGGCGAAGAGCGCTTCGCCGATTATTACGCCGAGGAAAAGGCGCTGCGTTTCTCGGAATTTCCGCAGGCAGTCAAGGTTGCCTTTATCGCCATTGTCATTGCCCTGCTCGGCGCCATTGCGTTTGAGGGATTCCAGCTGTTCCGCGGCCCCACCGCGTCCGAATCGGCAACGCAGCAAAAAGAGGACGACAACCAGTACCTGGACATCAACACCCTCAAGGGCGACCCCAACGACGGGGACGACGAGTAGCGAGGGCTGAAGGCGGCCGCAGGATCCCGCATCCAGCACCGGCTTCTAAGTGCTGTTTTGTCATCCAGCTACACTTTTCCGAAGTTTTAAGGTGCCTATTTCGACTCTTTTCCGGATTTTATACTCTGTCCCTCCAGATGCGCTTTACGGTGCAGGCGTTGGAAGAAGGGCCATGTGCCGCTGGCGGCCCACATGTTCTGCAGATCAAGCTGCTCGGAGACGGCTCGCGCGAGCCGTCCAGCTGGAAGCTCTTTGCCGACGGCGCGTGCGTTGCGGACGGATCCGGCGCCTTTGCCCGCAAGTGCTTCTGCGAGGGCGCCGAGGTGTTTCTAGACCTGTGCCGCGACGCCGTACGCGCGACCGAGCTGTACCAGTGGAGCCAGAGGGAGTACGAGCTGTTGAGTGCGGCCCGCAGGATCGTAAGGGTGTAGACGGGCGGACGAGCCATCGACGATTTTGAGCTGGCAAGGGCCGGGAACTAGATTCCCAGCCTTCAACCTAGCACTGCTTTATGAGATCGAGCACCGCAGGAATGTCATCGGCATTCCGAAGCGCAACGTAAGTGGGTAAGCCCGGGCCAAATCCACCCTGCGTACGCTTGTCCTGGCACATGTCCTCTGGATCCGTTAGATCATCCACACTCTTTGCCAAGCCAACGGCAATCCAACCACCGTTGCTGGTCCTGCCTTCTAACACGGCATGCAGTTTTCGCTTGCCCGACCTGAAGCCTACATAGTACTTAGCTATGTAGGACTCCCACGAAGGGTTACCACTCAGAACGGACTCGCGCACCTCATCGAAAAGCTTCTGGTTGAGCCCACCTTCGGCAAAGGTGGGGTGATTCTCCTGCAGAGTCCAGATAGGAGCCTCATCAGACTCCCCGCGAGAAGGACGGTACTTGTCGACGACGTCTGCCGGAAGGTCGGGATATTTCCATATCTCACACGCCTCTTTCGCCAGCTCGTCCGCGCGCTGTCCAATCTCTTCCTCACCCCATTTTTCACGCGAGGCGATCGACTTGTTCAGGTAGAGCGGACTGCACTTAAATCCGACGTCAGGCAGATTGAGCTTGTCCGAGAACGACCGGTTTGAGTACTCCTGGTTGTAGCCCGTCAGCGTAAGATTTCCCAAGTTGTTGCACAGCCTGTCGTGGACGTCTTCCCAGTTCTCACCAAGCGATTCCTTCCAGCCGTGCTCATCATCGATCGTCTGGGGCATGATGTGCTCGATCTGGTAATCGTCGGCTGAGATGGACTCCTTCGGGTGGTGCCAGTTCTCCATGCGTTCCAGGTAATAGCGCTTTTTAGAGAAGCGGTTGTAGCAGTCACGCGTCTTAAACTCCTCGACAAAATGCTCGTCTGTCGGAAAGTATGCGGTCATACCGCTGCTGTGGATAAGGAGCATCGCCGTAACGTACTCCTCGATATCGTCCTGCTGCTCGAGATTGCGATACATGCCGGCAAAGAAATTATTTAGGCCCGTGGTAAGTCTGCCGCAAACCGCTCGCCTGAACAGAAACGACTCGATAGTCTCGCAGATACGTAAAAACGCATTGCGGTCTAGTCCATTCCCCTCGTAAACCGAATAAAGCAACATTAAGAGGGGCCTTATCTGCTTCACATCGAGGCTTACGATTCTGCCGAACACTCGGCGCAGTCCGTCGTCCTTCTCCTTACCAAGGAACAGACTGGCGTATCTATGTGCATACCCTCGCAGCTCCTTAAGCAGGCCCTCGGTGTCACCATCGTAGTCGTCGGCGAAATAGCGCTTAAACTCGTAGTAGGCCTCGTTCTCCTTCGGCATCCTATTGGGAACTTTAAGCCACAGCCAGTACCAGATAAATGCATTGAACTCGTCCTCGCCGCCTTTTCCGAACAAGCACTCGAGTGGATGCCAATAACCCTCATAAAGATTGGTCTGTTCGTCGTTGGGAAGCGACATTAGAACGTAGTTACGGATGAGGTCAATGGGCGTGAGCGGCTTGCCCTTGGAGTTCATGGACTCAAATATGAGCTGGGCATTATCAACGCCAGCGGTGAGCTTAGTGTCGATGACCTGCACGCGGTTTAGCCCCGCCCAAAGCCTTGCAGGGTCGAATGATTTCCCGTGCATCTTTTCACGGAAGAACGCATGGTTTTCGACAATGCGATCCGATTTTTCATCTGGCACGGGAGCCCCAGACACGATGGAGAACAGCGTCTCTTTATCGTCCTGCGAGAGCACCAGCTTGTAGCGTGCCAGACCGTTGTAGTCGTCATCGTTAAAGAGGTAATTTTTCCTCAGCGCCGAGATTTTGAGGTCGCCAAGGAAGCCAGCCTTGTCGGGGTTGCTCTCCAAATAGTCAGCCAAAGCTGCAATCATCAACGAAAACGTCGTCATGCGCTGCTGTCCGTCAATCAGAAGCACGCGCGAAATGCTCGTGGCAGAGCTCTCGGACTCGGGGATATAAAGCATTGACCCCACGAAGTGCGATACGCCATCACGACCCGCTCGCATGACGTCATCCCAAAGCACCTCGCACTCTTTTACACTCCACGAGTAAA
>DBFWDM010000141.1:0-12511 GCA_048484635.1 Collinsella sp. | reverse complement strand
CCGCCCTGCTGGTTGGCAGCGTTGGGCTTGACGGCCTTCTTGACGACCGAAACGCCCTCGACAACGACCTTGTTCTCGGCGGGGAGAGCACGCAGGACAACGCCCTGCTTGCCGCGATCCTTACCAGAGAGAACCTGGACCTTATCGCCCTTCTTGATATACATATATCTCCCCTAACTACAGGGTCTCGGGAGCGAGCGAGACGATCTTCATGTACTTCTTGTCACGAAGCTCGCGAGCGACGGGCCCGAAGATACGGGTGCCGACGGGCGAACCATCGTTGTTGATGACAACGCAGGCGTTCTCATCAAAGCGAATGTAGGAGCCATCCTTGCGGCGGATCTCCTTAACGGTGCGAACGACGACGCAACGGACAACGTCCTTCTTCTTGACGTTGGCGCCAGGGGTAGCCTCCTGGACAGCACCGATGAACACATCGCCGATGCCTGCATAACGACGCTTGGAACCGCCAAGCACCTTGATGCAGCGAATCTTGCGAGCGCCGGAGTTGTCGGCGACGTTCAGCATGGTTTGCATCTGAATCATGGTAGATGTTCCTCCGAACTAAGAACCGAAGAGAGGTGCGCTGCCTTTATACGGCCTGTGGTATGCAAGCCAGGCATACGCACATCTTCGGAAACGTACAAGTCGTAAGAGCGACTGCTTATTTAGCGCGCTCGACGACCTCGATGAGGCGCCAACGCTTCATCTTGGACATAGGACGGGTCTCCATAACGCGGACGGTGTCGCCCACGCCAGCCGTGCACTCCTCGTCGTGAGCGTGCAGCTTCTTGGAGCTGGTCATCATCTTGCCGTACTTGGGGTGACGCTTGCGCTCGGTGATGGTGACAACAATGGTCTTGGCACCGGAGACGGAGGTAACGACACCCGTACGGACCTTACGCGAGTTACGCGAATCAGTCATGTTCTCTCCTTAGGTCCTACTCGGCGACAGCGGACTTCTCCGCTGCGATCTCGCGGGCGCGCTGCTCCGTGAGGACGCGAGCGATGTCCTTCTTCACGGTGTTGACGCGAGCGGTGTTGTCCAGCTGGCTGGTGGCCATCTGGAAACGAAGGTTAAAGAGCTCGGCGCGCATTTCCTTCAGCTTCTCAACGAGCTGAGCGTCCGAGAGCTCACGAATCTCTGCGGGCTTCATTAGTTCTCCTCCTTGGCGGCGGCGGCGTCCTCAGCAGCCCACTTGGCCTCGAGAGCGGCCTCCTCAGCCATCTCCTTCTCGATGCGCTGCTCAGCGTTCTTGGCAGCAACAATCTTGGTCTTGATGGGAAGCTTGTGCTGTGCAAGACGCAGAGCCTCGCGAGCGACCTCCTCGGGCACGCCCTTGACCTCGAACATGATGCGGCCGGGCTTGACGACGGCCACCCACTCCTCGGGGTTACCCTTACCAGAACCCATGCGAGTCTCGGCAGGCTTCTTGGTGATGGGCTTATCGGGGAAGATCGTGATGTAGACACGACCGCCACGCTTCATGTAGCGGGTCATGGCAATACGAGCGGCCTCGATCTGACGGTTGGTGATCCAATGGGCCTCGAGAGCCTGGATACCAAACTCGCCGAAATGCAGCTCGGTATTACCCTTGGCCTGGCCCTTCATGGAGCCACGCTGCACCTTGCGGTGAAGAATACGCTTAGGGGCAAGCACTACTGACCCCTCCTCTCGGAGTTACGACGACGAGGACGGGAAGAGCCCTCGAGTGCAGGGTTGGGAACAGGCTGACCCGGGAGCTTCTCGCCCAGGTAGATCCAGACCTTCACGCCGCAAGCGCCCATGGTGGTGCTGGCGACAGCCGTGCCGTAGTCGATCTTGGCACGGAGGGTGTGCAGAGGCACGCGACCCTCGCGGTACCACTCACGACGGCCCATCTCGGCACCGCCGAGACGACCGGAGCACTGGATACGGATGCCCTTAGCGCCGGCCTTGCGGGCGGACTGGACAGCCTTGCGCATAGCGCGACGGAAGGCAACGCGGCCCTCGAGCTGCTCGGCGATAGACTGAGCAACGAGGTTGGCGTCGAGCTCGGGGCGCTTGATCTCGACAACGTCGACGGAGAGCTGGCCCTTGGAGACGCCAGCGACCTTCTCGAGCTCGGTGCGGAGGGTATCGATCTCGGCACCCTTCTTACCGATGACAACGCCGGGGCGAGCGGTGAGGATGATGACCTTCACCTTGTCACCAGCGCGCTCGATCTCGACGCGGGAGACAGCTGCGCGGGAAAGACGCTTCTCAAGGTACTTGCGGATCTCGAGATCGTTACCGAGGGTCTTAGCGTAATCCTTCTCTGCGAACCAGCGGGAGCGCCAGTTCTCGGTGATGCCAAGACGGAAGCCGGTGGGGTAGACTTTCTGACCCATACAGCTTTACGCCTCCTTTCGAGGAGCAACGACGACGGTGATGTGGGAAGTACGCTTCAGAATGCGAGAAGCGGAACCCTTGGCGCGGGGACGGATGCGCTTAAGCGTCGGACCCTCGTCAACATAGGCAGCGGCGACAACCAGGTTGTCGGCACGCAGACCGTTGTTGTTCTCGGCGTTCGCAACGGCGGAACGGAGAACCTTCTCGACATCCACGGCGACGGCGCGGTCGCAGAAGTGGAGGATGTCGAAGGCCTGAGCGACAGGCTTGCGGCGGATCAGATCGACCACCAGGCGGGCCTTGCTGGGGGAAACACGCACGTACTTAGCGACGGCGCGAACCTCGGTGGCCTCAGTTTCAATAGACTTAGTTGCCATTTACGGTTAACCCCCTATTTGGCCTTGTGGCCACGGAACGTACGAGTCGGCGCGAACTCGCCGAGCTTGTGACCAACCATGGACTCGGTAACATACACGGGCACATGCTTGCGGCCGTCGTGGACGGCGATGGTGTGACCAACCATCTCGGGGAAGATGGTGGACGCGCGGGACCAGGTCTTCACGACGTCCTTCTTGCCAGCCTCGTTCATCGCGGTGATACGCGAGAGAAGGCGAGTCTCCACGAACGGGCCCTTTTTGAGACTTCTGCTCATAAGTGCTTTCTCCTAAAACTCGGTATCCGAAATTACTTCTTACGGCGACGAATGATGTGCTGGTTCGAGACCTTCTTCTTCTTGCGCGTACGAAGGCCCTTCGTCGGCTTACCCCAGGGGGTAACGGAGGGACGACCAGAGGTGTGGTTCTTGCCCTCGCCACCGCCGTGCGGGTGGTCGACAGGGTTCATGACGGTACCGCGGACGGTCGGGCGCACGTTCATGTGACGCTTACGGCCGGCCTTGCCGATGACGATGTTGGAGTGATCCGCGTTGCCGACCTCACCGACGGTGGCGCGGCAGGTAACGAGGATGCGGCGCATCTCGGAGGAAGGCATACGGACGATAGCGTACTTGCCCTCCTTACCCATCAGCTGGCAGGAGTTACCGGCGGAACGGGCGATAGCAGCGCCCTTGCCCGGCTGGAACTCGACGGCGTGGATGAGCGTACCGACGGGGATGTCGGCGAGGGGCAGAGCGTTGCCCGGCTTGATGTCGGCGTCAGAACCGGACATGATGGTCTGACCGACCTCGAGGCCCTTGGGGGCCAGGATGTAGCGCTTCTCACCGTCAGCGTAGTGCAGCAGAGCGATGCGAGCGGAACGGTTCGGATCGTACTCGATCGTGGCAACCTTGGCGGGCACGCCGTCCTTGTTGCGCTTGAAGTCGATTACGCGGTAACGACGCTTCACGCCGCCGCCCTGGTGGCGGGTGGTGATGCGGCCGTTGTTGTTACGACCGGCCTTCTTGGGCAGGGGCTCGAGAAGAGACTTCTCGGGCTTGGTGCAGGTGATCTCGGAGAAGTCGGAGATCGTCTGCCAACGCCTACCAGCGGAGGTCGGCTTAAGGTGCTTTACAGCCATTACAATCCCTTTCAATAGGAATCCGTTAGCCATCGCAGACAGGGATTCGAGGTTCTGCCTCGGGTGCGATGACACCGGACGTATACACGGTTCCGGGCGTGTCCATTTTATACGCCCAAAACCTTGAGCTCCCGCCTCCCCTATTGGGAGGCATGAGCTCACTCAACAGCAGCGAGTCTTAGGCCTGGTTGCCAAAGACCTCGATGGTGTCGCCCTCGGCCAGCGTGACGATGGCCTTCTTCCAAGAACGGGTCTTGCCGGCGACATAGCGCACGCGCTTGGTCTTGGGCTTGACCGTCAGGGTGTTCACGCGAACGACCTTGACGCCGAAGATCTCCTCGACAGCGTCCTTGATCTGATACTTGTTAGCATCCTTGGCGACCTCGAACGTGTACTTGTTCAGCTCCATGCCGGAGAAGGAACGCTCGGACACGATCGGACGGATGATGATCTCGTGGGCGGTCATTTATGCAAGCACCTCCCCGAAGTGAGCGGCGATGTCGGCGGGCATCAACACAGCGTTGTTGTTGACGAGATCGTAGGTGTTGGCCTCGTCAGCGGTGATGATGAACGTCTTGGGAATGTTGCGGAACGACAGGTAGGCGTTGACGTCCTCATCGCGAACGATGATGGTCAGACGCTTGCCCTCAAGGCCGAGAGCCTTGAGCATGGCGACGGCAGCCTTGGTGGAAGGCTTCTCGAAGCCGTAGTCGTCGACGAGCACGAGCTCGCCATCGGCCAGCTTGGCGGACAGCGCAGAGCGCATAGCCAGCTTGACCTCCTTGTTGTTCATACGCTTAGCGTAAGAACGGGGCTTGGGGGCGAAGACAACGCCACCGTGACGCCACTGGGCAGCACGGATGGAACCCTGGCGGGCACGGCCGGTGCCCTTCTGACGCCAAGGCTTCTTGCCGCCACCGGAAACCTCAGAGCGGCCCTTAGCGGACTGGGTGCCCTGACGCCAAGAGGCCATCTGGCACTTGACGATGTGGTGCATAACGTGGATGTTCGGCTCGATGCCGTACACCTCAGCGGCGAGCTCGGCCTCGGCGACCTTCTTGCCCTCGCTGTTCTTTACTTCAAACTTTGCCATTTAAGTGTTCTCCTTGGTATGACGCTGGGCTAAATGGGCTGGGCCCTTAGGCCATACGGATGGCGACGAGACCATTCTTGGCACCCGGGACAGCGCCCTTGACCAAGATGAGGTTCTGCTCGGCATCGATGCGGACAACGGAAAGGTTCTTGACGGTAACGCGCTCGTTACCCATGTGACCGGCCATCTTGACGCCCTTGAGGACGCGCGCAGGATAGGCGCACTGACCGATAGAACCGGGGTGACGCTGGAAGTGAGAACCATGCGTCATAGGACCGCGGCGCTGACCCCAGCGCTTGATGCGACCCTGGAAGCCCTTACCCTTGGAGGTACCGATGACGTCAACCTTCTCGACATCAGCGAAATCAGCGACGGTGACGACCTCGCCGACCTTGTGCTCCTCGCCGTTCTCGACGCGGACCTCACGAAGGAAGCGGACAGGCTCGACGCCAGCCTTGGCGAAGTGACCAGCCATGGGCTTGTTCACGTTCTTGGCCTTGATGTCGCCGAAACCGATCTGGACGGCGTCATAGCCGTCGGTTGCCTGAGTTTTAACCTGCGAGACAGCGCAGGGGCCAGCCTGGATGACCGTGACGGGAACGACGTTGTCGTCCTCGTCCCAAACCTGGGTCATGCCAATCTTGCGGCCGAGAATCATGCTGATCAAGATATGATCCCAACTCTCGCGTGGTCTTGGGACAATGCGTACACCACCGAGCGTACGCCCCTAGAGGACCACTACTTACACGACGTGCTCCCCAGCCTTGTATTTCGCCCGGACTACCTGACAACCCTATTAAGCAGGCATTTTGTCCAGCCAGAATACTCCCCTGGTTACACACAGCTGTTTAGTATACACGGCTGCGGGCGTATCCATCGAGATTCATATTTCACTCACATTGTTTACGCAGGTAAAGCGCGTGGAGTCACCTGGGCTTGGCAGAGGGGCGGCGAAATATATTAAGTTTGCTGCTCTACAGTCCTGCGCAAGACGGAAAGCACATTAAGTGCTTTCCTTTGCGTGCGGAACTCGCGACAAACTTAATATATTTCGCCGCCCCTCCGCCAAAGCTCGGGAGACGACACGTTGATGTCTGCTTAACTCTGCTCGCTCTGGCTAATGACTTTGTTGGGGGTCCACTATTTGCTGAAGGGTAAACTTGCATTGCATTGGCTCGCCTTCTGCTTGTGGCTTTGCCTCTTCAAAATCGAAGATCATGATGGCGCAGTTGGGGAGTTTTGTTGGAAGCTCGAAGCCCTCTGGGGCTGCAGCCTTAATGAATTGGCGGCTGGCGCTGCCGTGGCTTACTGCTAGGAGGGCTTCGATGCCCTCGGAGTCCATGAGATTAGTGAGGGTGCCTACCATGCGTTCTTGCAGTGCGCGGCTTCCTTCTCCTCCGAAGGGGACCAGGTCCTCGCCCGGATCCCAGACGTCGGTGGGTAGCGCGTCGTGCGGGCCTTCTTCGAAGGTGCCGTAGCAGCGCTCGATAATGCCTTCGCAGGGCTCGGCTGCTGCGTCCGGGCCGAGGAGCTCGCATGCGACGAGCTGAGCTGTGTCCATGGCTCGGCCTAAGGGCGAAGAGACCACTTTGTCGGGGACGACGCCGTGGGCTTTGAGCCATGCGGCTGCCATCCCGGCTTGCTGACGGCCTAAGTCGGTGAGCGGTGAATCGCAGCGGCCCTGGACCAGCTTTTTGACGTTGAACTCCGTCTGACCGTGACGGAGTAGATACAGCTTCTTCATGCTCTCCCCTTCTGCATAACCTGCTTTGCCGGCACAGCCTTACTCGTGGGTATGCCCTACGTAGTCTTCGTCGATCGTAATCTTGGCAATCGACTTGGGATATTCCGATTCGACCCGTTGTGCCAGCGCGTGCTTTACGTCTTCGGCACTCATCTGCAGATCCGAGGGACGCACGCAGTCAAAGATCACGTTGGTGTGCGTAGGACCCGGCACACAGCGTAGATCATGAATCGAGAGGCGGTTATCGATCTCCTGAGCCATTGCGTTGATACGCAGGCGCATGCTCGCCAGCTTGGGGTCATCGGTCACGATGGGGTCGTAGTGAAGTGTGACAATCATGCCGTCTTCGTTCCTAAACGACTGCTCGATGTTATCGAGCGTGTCGTGACTTTCCAGCGGGCTGGCCTCGGCCGCCATCTCGGCGTGCGCACTTGCAAACTTCCTGCCCGGGCCGTAGTCGTGAACCATCAAATCGTGAACGCCCAAAACGCCGGGATAGCTCATGATCTTGTCTCGAATGTGCTTGACCAGCTTAGGATCGGGTGACTGGCCCAAAAGCGGGCTTACCGTATCTTGAATAAGTTCAAGGCCGCTCCAGCCAATATAGGCGCCAACGGCAAGGCCAACCCATGCGTCAAGATTGATGTGCGTCACCTGCGAAACAATCGCACATGCCAGCACGGCGCCTGTGGCAAGGACATCGTTCTTGGAATCCTGCGCGGTCGCATGCAGCGTCTCGGACTCAATGCGATCGCCGAGCTTTTGGTTGAGGGCCGCCATCCACAGCTTTACAACCATCGAAAGTGCCAGGACTGCCACCAGGGCAAGCGAGAACTCGACAGGCTCCGGGTTGACAATACGCTCCACCGAGGACTTCACCAGTTCGATGCCAATAAGCAGCACGAGCGCCGCCACGACCAAACCCGAGAGATACTCGTAGCGACCGTGGCCGTAAGGATGCTCGGGGTCGGCCGGCTTGCTCGCCAGCTTAAAGCCCAGCACGCTCACGATATTCGAGCTGGCATCGGACAGGTTGTTCATGGCATCCGCCACAATCGAAACCGATCCCGACAGCACACCAATTGCGCCCTTCGCAGCACAAAGCGCAACATTAGCGAGAATACACACCATGCCCGTCAACGTGCCCACGCGCGCACGGTCGCCCTGCGCACGACGAACGATCCACTCGACCATCTTCATCAGCCCCCACGGTACTGCCTATATATCTATTGCTCAAACGGATTGTAGTGTAGCCACTTTGTCCTTCAGATACAAAAAAGGCCACAACCCACACGGGCCACGGCCTTGGAATATGGCAAAGGAATCGTCCTTGTGTCGCACAGGTTTACGCGCTTACTTCGGCCACGCTCTTCGAGGTTTCGGGTGAATCGGCTCCGTCCCCCGTCGTCTGTCCCTTCGCCGGCACCACGCCAAAGCAGTAGCTCAGCGCCGCAGACACCGCAAATGCCACACCGCCGGCAGCGCAGCACCACAGCAGGTTCGAGATGCCGCCCGTGGCAAAGCCAATGACCATAAGGACATTCGTCATGCCGATGGTATAGGCCGTAACGTGGCCCACGGCCGCAACAAGGCCTCCGACGGCGCCGCCAATGGCCATGCACGTCAGGCACCTGCCATATTTAAAGCCGCAACCGTACAGCGCCGGCTCGCTTACGCCGCCAAGAACACCCGAGATTGAATAGCCCAGCATGAGCGCCTTCTCGTCCTTATCCGCAACGCGAAGCGACGCGCCAAAGGGCATGCCCCAAACGGCGAACGTTGCCATCGTCGCGGCGATCAGGATGCACGAATCCGTTCCCACACTCATAAACTGCGCATAGGCGAGCGATAGGACAACGTTGCTGACGCCGGCGATCTTTAGGAACTCCCAGCCCGCAGCAAGCCCCATGAGCGTGAGCAGCGACACGATGCCACCGGAATTGCCAAGCATAAACATAAGCTGGCCCAACAGCATGCCCAGATAGCTGCCCGCCGGTGCCGTAATACACAGCGAAACCGGAACCATGACAAGCATGGTCGCAAACGGAACAAACGAAAACGCCACGGCCCTAGGGATAACGCGCTTAAAGAAACACTCCACTCGCCATAGCACAGGCACCGAAAGGAGAACTGGAATAACAGTCGTCGTGTAATCGTTGACCGGCGCGGGAAGCAGACCATACACGGAAGTCATCGATGCCCCCGTCGTCGATGCGGCATCGACGAGCTTGAGCAGATCGGGCGCAATCAATACGCCGCCCAGCATCATACCCAGCTGCTCCGAGCAACCGAGCTGGCGGGCGGCCGCCCAACCAAGATAGATGGGCAAAAAGTAGTAGCCGGCGTTATAGAGCCAACTGTAGAACAGGCGATAGATTTCGGAATCGGCAGACCACAGGCCCAGCATGCCTTCGCCCATAATGACGGCGACGGTGCGGAACAACGCCGCGCAGACAATAAACGGCAGCGCCGACATCATGCTTTTGGACAGATAATCGACCACGGCCATGGCGTTTGATGAAACCGACGTTGTAAACGAGGTGTTAGAAACTTGTAGCATGGAACGCCTTTCCCAATATGACATGCGGGCTGTCCCTTTGTCACATCGTGCGGTACTGACCGATTGCGCGGTACTTTTCGTAGCGGAGGTTTGTGAGGGTCGCGTCGTCGAGCTGCCCAAGCGCATCGAAGGCATCAAATGCCGAGGACATGACGGCACCGGCGATCTCCTCATGCGACAGGCCCTTATCGTCAACAATGCCGTCAATGATGCCGAGCGCCAGCAGATCGGGGGCCGTGAGCTTAAGCGCCTCGGCGGCCTCATTCGCGCGCTCGGTATCCTTCCACAGGATCGACGCACAGGCCTCGGGGCTCACGACCGAATAGGCCGAGCTCGAGAGCATCAGGATGCGGTCGGCCACGGACAGCGCCAGCGCGCCACCAGAGCCGCCCTCGCCTGTCACCACCGAGACAATCGGCGTCTTAAGGCCGCTCATCTCCATGAGGTTCTGGGCAATCGCCTCACCCTGGCCGCGTTCCTCGGCACCGATGCCGCAAAACGCGCCCGAAGTATCGACCAGGCACAGAACCGGTCGACCAAACTTTTCGGCCTGGCGCATCAGGCGACGCGCTTTGCGGTAGCCCTCGGGATGTGCCATACCAAAGTTGCGACGCATGCGCTCTTTGGTCGTGGTGCCGCGCTCGATGGCGATGACCGTTACGGGGCGTCCGTCTTTCCAGCCAATGCCAGCCACCACAGCAGCGTCGTCGCCAAAGTAGCGGTCGCCGTGCAGCTCCACAAATCCATCCAGGCCCAGCGAGATCATCTCGCCTGCCGTGGCGCGATCTGCCGAGCGGGTCTGCTTGACAATCTCGAGCGCGGTTTTTGGTGCGGCCGAGCGCTTGAACAAGTGTCCCAGCTTTTTGCCGCGGCGACCCGTATGCACGATCTCATGCGGTGCCCCCAGGCCGGGCGCGTGCCCTTCGTGCAGCGCCAGCAGCTCGCCTACCGTGAGCGCAATCTCGCCACGCGGAACAACGGCATCGCAAAAGCCGTGCTCCAGCAAAAACTCGGAGCGCTGGAATCCCTTGGGCAGGCGCTTGTGCATGTTCTGCTCGATCACGCGCGGGCCGGCAAATGCCGTCAGGGCATCGGGCTCGGCCAGGATAATATCGCCCTCCATGGCAAAGCTCGCGGTTACGCCTCCGGTCGTGGGGTCAGTGAGCACCGTGATATACAGGCCGCCCGCCTCGCTATGGCGCCTAACCGCCGCAGAAATCTTGGCCATCTGCATGAGCGAGGTCACGCCCTCCTGCATGCGGGCGCCACCCGATACGGTAAAGCCAACGACCGGCAGTCCCAGCTCGGTCGCACGCTCAAATGTGCGGCAGATCTTCTCGCCCACCACGGAACCCATCGAGCCCATCATAAAGTTGGCGTCCATAAAGAAGAGCGCCGTATCGCAACCGCAGATTTTGCCCTTGCCGCACACAACGGCATCGCGCTCGCCCGAACGTTCGCTCACGCTCTTGAGCTTGTCGGCATAGCCGGGAAACGAAAGGAAGTCCTCCGGCGCCAGACTGGCATCCCATTCCTCAAACGTGCCCTCGTCAATCGTCATGTGCATGCGGTCGCGCCCGCTCACGCGAAAGTGTTTGCCGCAACGAGGGCAGACCTCGAGGTTGTCGTGCAGGCGCGCCTCATCGATCACGCGGCGGCACTCCGGGCACTTGATAAACACGTGGCGCGCGGGAAACTCGGCGCACGACTCGGTCATCGGTCCCTCGAGGACGTTGACCGTCTTCGCTTTTCTATTCATCAGCATAGAGATGCCCCATTAGATCGGTGTGATACATGCCCGACAAGAACTCGTCGTTTGCCAGCACGTCGAGCTGAAGCTCGCTGTTTTCGCTCACGCCCTCAATCACGAGCTCGCCCAGGGCCGAGCGCATCTTGCGAATGGCGCCGTCACGCGTGGGCGCACACACGATGAGCTTGCCGAGCATGGAGTCGTAGTACGGCGGAACTTTCGCACCGGCAAACATGGCGGAATCCCAGCGCACGCGCGGACCACCCGGCACACGCAACGCGGTGACCGTTCCGCATGACGGCAGAAAGTCTGGCGTTTCGGCATTGATGCGGCACTCCATAGCATGGTTGCGGACCGGCATGTCCTCCTGCTCAAAGGGCAGAGGCTGGCCGGCTGCCACGCGCAGCTGCCACTTGACCAAGTCGGTATCGGTCACAAACTCCGTAACCGGATGCTCCACCTGCAAGCGCGTGTTCATTTCCATAAAGTAGAAATTGCCGTCGTCCGAATACAGGAACTCGATGGTACCGGCTCCTTCGTAGCCGACGGCACGAGCCAGGTCACGCGCTGCCTTGTGCATGCGAGCACGAATGTCGTCGTGTCCGTCGAGGCACGGCGCGGGGCTCTCCTCGATTAGCTTTTGGTTGCGCCGCTGCACCGAGCACTCGCGCTCGCCGAGCGAAAACACATGGCCCTGCTTATCGGCCATAATCTGTACCTCAACGTGATGCGCCGGCGCGACGAACTTCTCCATGTAGCACTCGCCGTCGCCAAAAACGGCCTCGCCCTCGGCGCGTGCTTCAATAAAGGCCTTTGCCGCATCTTCCACGCGCTCGACCTTACGAATACCGCGACCGCCGCCGCCCGCACGCGCCTTAATAAGCACGGGGCAGCCAATGCGCTCAGCCTCGGCCGTTGCCTCCTCGGGACTTTTGAGCAAATCGCAGCCCGGCACGATGGGCACGCCCGCCGCGGCAGCCGTTCGACGTGCGGCGTCCTTGTCGCCCATGCTGTCGATCACCTTGGCCGAAGGACCAACAAACGCCAGGCCATACTTGTCGCAGTCGCGCACGAAGCTCGCCTTCTCGGAGAAAAAGCCATAGCCGGGATGAATTGCCTTAGCTCCCGACTTCACGGCACAGGTGAGCACAGCATCGTCGTTGAGGTAGCTCTCGGCAAGACGCGGGCCGCCGATGCAATACGCCTCGTCGGCAAGCTGCACGTGCAGCGCGTCCGCATCGGCCGTGGAGTAGACGGCGACGGTCTTGATGCCCATATCGCGGCACGCGCGGATAACACGGACCGCGACTTCGCCGCGGTTGGCGATGAGCACTTTGTCGAACATGAAGCCTTCCTTAACTTTCGTGCATGAGTGCAAAAGACATATCGGCGCGGCAGCAAACCTCACCGTTGACGCTCGCAGTACCCGTCGCAAAGCGGAACGGCCCGCGCGCACGCGTGATGGAGCACACCAGATC
>DBFWDM010000140.1:0-2286 GCA_048484635.1 Collinsella sp. | reverse complement strand
AAATGGTTCGATGTCTGCCCGGATGCGACACTGAGGTCAGTGTCCATCCTCGCAGTATCCGGTTCTCAAGGTGCACGCTTTGCGGCTGATCCGGTTCGACCGGGCCGCGCGGCAAGGAGATATATTGCCAGACCGGAGGGGTGCCGTGGGCGGGAATCTGGGCGTACACATTTCCTACACATATAAGTACTCTCGGCTGGCTGGTTAAAAACAGGAGGGGACCTCGCTTCCGAGATCCCCTCTTTCGCCTATCTATAGCAATAGACTCTTAGATACCTTATGCCAGCAGCTTGCGACCGGACTCCTCGATCGCGTCAAGTGCTGCATCTGCCTCGGCGGCATCCGCGCCCTTAGCGAAGATGTACAGCTTGATCTTGGGCTCGGTGCCGGAAGGACGAACAATACCCTTGTTGCCACCCTCAAGATCGAACTCAATGACGTTAGCCTTCGGCAGGCCGTTCACGCAGGTGTTGTAATCCACGACGGCCTCAATCTTGGAACCGGCGAGCTCCGCGGGCGGGTTCTCGCGCAGACCGGCCATGATGCCGGCCATCTTTGCCGCACCCTCAGCGCCCGGATAGCTCAGCGAAATCGTCTTGTTGTGATAGTAGCCATACTTCTCGTACAGCTCGTGCATCGCATCGGCAAGGTTCTTGCCCTGGAGCTTGTAATACTGTGCCATCTGGCAAATCAGAAGCGAAGTGCTCACGGCGTCCTTGTCGCGCACGTGGTCGCCGGCCAGATAGCCGTAGCTCTCCTCGAAACCGAAGATAAAGCGATCGACCTCGCCAGCATCGGAAAGCGAGGTAATGATGTCACCGATGTACTTGAAGCCCGTCAGGCAGCGACGGAGCTCAAAGCCGTACTCGTCGGCCAGTGCGTCAACCATAGCGGAAGAAACGATAGTAGTAACGGCAACCTTCTTGGTGAGATCCTCGCCGCGGGCGGCACGTGTCTTGCAAATATAGTCGAGCAGCAGGACGCCCATCTCGTTACCAGTCAGCAGCAGGTAGTCATCACCATTCTTGACGGCAACGCCAACACGGTCGGCGTCGGGATCGGTTGCAAGCAGCAGATCAGGGTGAACCTGCTCGCAGAGATCGATGCCCTTCTGCATGGCCTGACGGATCTCGGGGTTAGGATACGGGCAGGTCGGGAAATCGCCGTTAGGCTCCTTCTGCTCGGGAACAACCGTGACATCGGTGATGCCAGCGCGCTCGAGCACCGTCGTGACGGGAATGAGGCCGGTGCCGTTGAGCGGAGTGTAGACGAGCTTAAGCGGTGCGCCGGCAATCTCCTCGGCAGAAAGGTTAGTCACGCCGCGGGCGAGAACGGCGTCATAATAACGCTCGAGGCACGAGTCATCGATCCAATTAACCAGACCCTGCTCAAGAGCCTCATCAAAGTCCATGGACTTCACGCCGGTAAACGTATCGGTCTCGGCGATAGCCCTAGAAATTGCATCGGCGGCCTCACTGGTGATCTGGCAGCCGTCGGGGCCATAGGCCTTATAGCCGTTATAAGGCGCTGGATTATGACTAGCGGTCATGCAAATGCCACCGGAGCACTTAAGGTCACGGACGGCCCAGGAAAGCGTCGGCACGGGAGAAATCTTAGGATACACGAGAGCAGTCACGCCGTTTGCCGCAAGAATGGCAGCCGTCGTCTTAACGAACAGTTCACCCTTATTGCGGCTATCGCGAGCGATGGCAACCATCGGATGCTCGAAGGTCGCATTGAGGTAGTCAGCGAATCCCTGCGTCGCGCGACCGACCGTATAAATATTCATACGGTTAGTGCCTGCACCGATAGTGCCACGTAGACCGGCGGTACCGAAGGCGAGATCTTGGAAGAAAGCGTCGGTGATGGCGTCTTCGTCACCCTGCTCCTTCATCGTGTTGAGCTCAGCGAGGAGCTCCTCGTCCTTGACATTGGCAACCCAAGTATCAAGCAGCTCATGAACATCTGCCATGTGAGTCCTTCCGTCACAATCAATAAAACAACCCGTGTAAAACAGGACAAGCGCATCAGCGCGCTAAAGCAAATATTAGTCCATTGAGAACAGAGAACCGGCCACAGAACGGTGAACGTTTATATTCACCGGTGGATGATTGGATTGATTTAATTGCTTAGTGAATGCCGCCTTTAACGCAAAAAAGGGGGAGGCCACGAGGCCTCCCCCTTCTTCAGCTCAAGCGCACGGCTCGGTGCCGTCCACCGGTCAGCGGCGCCCTGGCCTCCCACGGGCTGACCCCGCAGTACTCTCGGCGCGATGGGGCTTAGCTT
>DBFWDM010000139.1:0-4241 GCA_048484635.1 Collinsella sp. | reverse complement strand
AATCCGTCAAGCTCTTGGTCGGCATTTGGTTGGAATGCGCATGAAACGTGGTGCGAGCATGGACATATGTGGAGGTCATGAGGTTGTAGCTGCATATTCTTGCGGCCTGGGAGGTTGAAAGATATTATTACCAAGTCTTTTCCTGCTTCAGGCGCACCTTCACGACCTGAAGCCACATTTGCCCAGAGGAGGTGACAATATGAAGGCTTATGAACTGCTGTTCTTTGTTGACCCGTCGCTCGACCCCGAGACTCGTCTCGCTGTTATGAAGCGTATCGATACCACGATCGCTGAGGGCGCTGGCAAGGTCGACTCCGTTGACGAGTGGGGCAAGCGCAAGCTCGCCTACGAGATCAACGACCTCACCGATGGTGACTACACCCTCATCAACTTCCACGCAGATCCTACCCAGATCGCCGAGCTTGATCGCGTCCTGCGCATCACCGACGCTGTGGTCCGCCACATGATCGTCCGTCGCGACGACCAGGAGTAAGACTGTCGTTTTGGACTGGGCTTGTGCCCCAAGAGGAAGTAGTGAGTTATGAGCATCAATCGAGTGAACATCACCGGTAATCTCACCCGCGATCCCGAGCTGCGCGCCACTGCCGGCGGAACCCAGGTTCTGTCCTTTGGCGTCGCCGTGAACGATCGTCGCCGCAACGCGCAGACTGGCGAGTGGGAGGACTATCCCAACTTCGTCGACTGCACCATGTTCGGCACCCGCGCCGAGGCCGTGAGCCGTTTCCTGGCAAAGGGAAACAAGGTCGCGATCGAGGGCAAGCTGCGCTACAGCTCTTGGGAGCGCGACGGCCAGCGCCGAAGCAAGCTTGAGGTCATCGTCGATGAGATCGAGTTTATGAGCTCCCGTGGTGGCCAGGGTGGCTACGATCAGGGCGGTTACGCCCCCGCAGCTCCCGCGCCCGCAGCACGTCCTGCCGCGCCGGTGGCTACGCCGCCCGCGGTCGACGTCTACGATGAGGACATCCCGTTCTAAGGGTTGTTCACCTATTTTTGAGTGAGAGGCGGCTTCGGTTCGCCGAAGTTGCCAAATGAAAGGTATTTTGACATGGCTAATGATTTTTCTGCACGTCAGCCGCGTCGTAAGTACTGCCAGTTCTGCAAGGAGAACACTGAGTTCATCGACTATAAGGACACTCAGCTTCTCCGTAAGTACATGACCGACCGTGGCAAGATCAAGCCCCGTCGCGTCACTGGCGCTTGCACGCAGCATCAGCATGACATCGCCAACGCCATCAAGCGCGCCCGCGAGATGGCTCTCCTGCCGTACACCGTCCCCGTGGTTTCCTCTCGTGGCAACCGCGACCGCGGCTAAGAAGGGAGACGCATCATGAAGGTTATTCTTCTCGATGAGATCAAGGGCAAGGGCGGCGAGGGTGACGTCGTAGAGGTCGCTCAGGGTTACGCTGAGAACTTCCTGTTCCCCAAGAAGCTCGCTGTTGCCGCCACCAAGGGCAACCTCAAGCAGCTTGACGAGCGTCGCAACAACATCGCCAAGCGCGAGGCCGTCCGTCTGGCTACCGCCAACGAGACCAAGGCTGCCTTCGAGGGCAAGACGGTCACCGTTGACGTCAAGGTCGGCGACGAGGGCATCCTCTTTGGCTCCGTTACCGCCGCTATGGTCGCTGACGCCATCAAGGCTCAGCTCGGTATGGACATCGACCGCAAGCGCATCGAGCTCGGTAAGCCCATCAAGGTTGCCGGTGCCCACACCGTTGCCATCTCGCTGTACCGCGAGATCAAGGCCGAGGTTGTCGTTCTCGTCGGCGTTACCGCCGAGGAGCTCGCTGCCGAGGCTGAGGTCGAGGAGGCCGCTGAGGTCGCCGAGGCCGAGACCGCCGAGGTCGAGACTGAGGCTGCTGCCGAGTAGCATTTGCTGCAACGCAACAATCTTGTTCTAAGAAGGGCGCTCTGGGAAACCAGGGCGCCCTTTTGTTTTTTGCGCTGAGTGAGTGTCATGGTGAACGTTGCGTCGAAGTCCTATATACAGGACCGTTCATCCGTTTGGTTCGGTGATGATTGGCGGCGCGCGGCGCGTTTTGGGACCGTGGCTGATACTATGGATGCTCGCAAGCGATATGAATGAGGATGCTCATGGCATATGACGATAGGGAGACGGGGCTGACGGTCGAGGACCGCGGCTCAAAGTTGGGTCTTCCCCAAAACCAAGATGCAGAGGCCAATGTACTGGCCGCTATGCTGCTATCGCCCGAGGTGGTCGAAGAGGCCCAGGTCGAGCTGCAGCCCGATGATTTCTACCGGCCCATTCATAAGACCATCTACACCGCGATGGTCGATATGTACAACAGCCGCATTCCCATCGACTCCATCTCGCTGATCGATTACCTGCGAAGCATCAACAAGCTCGATGCCGTGGGCGGCGAGGCCTACATTTTGGAGCTGATGGGTCAGACTCTGTCGCTCGTGAACTGGCAGCACCATGCCGCCATCGTTCGTCGCGATTCGATGCTGCGCGAGCTGATCGGCGCCACCAACGAGATCAACGCGCTGGCATATAACGCCCCCACCGACACCAAAGAGGTCGTGGAGCTAGCCGAGAGCAAGCTGCTCAAGGTCACGGCACGCGAGGTCAAGTCGAGCTACAAGACGCTGACCGAGTTTATGGTTGAGGCCTATAACGAGGCCGAGGAAGTGTGTCAGGCCGGTGGTCAGGCTGCGGGCGTGCCCACGGGCTTCCCGTCACTCGACCGCATGCTCATGGGCTTCCGCGAGGGCCAGCTCATCATTATCGGCGCCCGCCCTGCTGTGGGTAAGACGTCGTTCGCCCTGAATCTGGCGCTCAACGCTGCCGCTGCCGGTTATACCGTCGGCTTCTTCTCGCTGGAGATGTCGGGCAAAGAAATTGCCCAGCGTCTGATTTGCGCCTACGCCATGATCTCGATCAGTGACTTCCGCATGGGCCGCATTAGCCCCGAGCAGTGGGCCAATATCAACGAGGCCACGCAGACCTTGTCCAAGCTCGATATTCTGATTGACGATACGCCCGGCACCACAGTGACCGAGATTCGCGCCAAGAGCCGCCGCATGCTCCATAACAAGGAGAAGGCAATCATCATCCTGGACTACCTGCAGCTGGTGAGTCCTCCGCCGGGACGCCGCTCCGAGAGCCGTACCGTCGAGGTTTCGGAGATGTCGCGTGGTCTGAAGATCATGGCCAAGGAGCTCAAGATCCCGCTCATCGCGCTCTCGCAGCTCTCGCGTCAGGTCGAATCCCGTACCGGCAAGCGCCCGCAGCTTTCCGACCTTCGTGAATCGGGCTCCATCGAGCAGGACGCCGATATCGTTATGTTCTTGGACCGCTCCGCCGACGAGGCCGAGGCCTCGCGCGACGATCGACCCGACGAGGGCGTTACGCGTATCGTCGTGGCCAAGAACCGTTCGGGCCCGATCGGCGACGTCGATCTGATGTTCCTGCCGGCATCCACCAAGTTCTATGAGCTTGATGGGGCACATGCCGAGGAGTAGGACAGGCGCCCGTTGCACGGGTATACTGGGAATGTTTTGTGCTTCTGCGTGCCGGCGTGGCGCGTAGACAGTCCATGAATGTAAGGAGTAAACATGCCGTCAACCGTTTTGGTCGGTGCCCAGTGGGGCGATGAGGGCAAAGGTAAGATTTGCGACCTGGTCGCCGGCGACTTCGATGCCGTCGTGCGCTACTCGGGAGGCAACAACGCCGGCCACACCATCGTCGTCAACGGCAAGAAGTACGGCCTGCACCAGGTGCCCTCCGGCATCATGTATTCCGATCACGTGTCGGTGATCGGTAACGGCTGCGTCGTCAACCCCAAGGTTGTCCTTGAGGAGATCGATATGTTCGAGGCCGACGGCATCACCACCAAGAACCTCAAGATTAGCGGCAACGCGCATGTCATCATGCCGTACCACATCGATCTGGATGGCGCCTTTGAGCAGAAGCTCGGCAAGAAGAACATCGGTACCACCAAGCGCGGCATCGGTCCGTGCTATCAGGACAAGATGGCGCGCATTGGCCTGCGCATGCAGGACATGCTGGACGAGGCACTGTTCCGCGACAAGCTGGAGACCGCTCTCGCCCGCGTGAACCCCGAGCTCGAGCTCATCTACAACCTGCCCACCTACACCGTGGACCAGATTTGCGACGAGTACCTGCCGATGGCCGAGCGCCTGCGTCCCTACATCACCGAGACGAGCCTGCTGCTCAACAACATGATCGATGAGGGCAA
>DBFWDM010000138.1:0-1540 GCA_048484635.1 Collinsella sp. | reverse complement strand
CTTGATGGTGGTCAGCAGCGTGACCGTCCACACGACAAGGGAGAGCGCGCCGAGCACGAACTCCTCCGTGACGCTTCCGATGCCGCCGTTGCCGGCGACGAGCGCCTTGGTTACATACATGGGGCTGGTGCCGATATCGCCGTACACCACGCCCAGCGTGACGAGCATCGCCGAGATGCTCACAGGAATCGCAGCGTGCGAGGCTGCCTCCTTGGCCTTTTGTTCCATAAGCCGGTTTCCTCCCAACTTTAATGTTCGAAGGGATTATAGGTAATCGGCCCATGTTTTAATGCACTGTTTTCCCAGCTAGATAAAGATTTATACAGTCTTTAGGCTACCGCGGCGATATGGAATGTGACAAAGGGACTGTCCCTTTGTCACATCGCCGCATTCGTTACTTGCCGAGCCAGTTTTTGAACCACCACTCCATGGAACGGCTCATCTCGGCCATAAAGGGGCTCGTGTGCTTGCGGGTGTAGATATCCACCACGCGCTCGCCTACCTCGCGGGCATGCGGACGGAACATCGCGTCCATCTCGGCCACCTGCGCGTCCATGGTCGCAGCATCGGCGCGGCAGTAGCGCTCCTCGTGCACCAGGTTCACCACGGGATGCGCAATAGCCGGGCGCTCCTTGCGGGGCGTGCCGATGATGAGCATCGACAGCGGCATGGTATAGGGCGGCAGATCGAGCAGCTCGGCAACTTCCTCGGCATTCTCGACGATATCACCGATATAGCAGCTCCCCAGGCCCAGAGCCTCGGCGGCAACCACGGCGTTTTGCGCGGCGATCACGGCGTCCTGGGCCGCGATGGCAAAGTCGCCCAAACCCGGCGCGCGGCGGGGCGCCTTACCCGTGCGCTCGACAAACTCGGGCTCAAAGCAGCCCACGTGCTCAAACAGATCGATCCACTTGGCATAATCGACCACAAATATTAGTGCCCAGGGCGCCTTGGCGATCATGGGCTGGTGGTCGCACAGGTCGGCCAGGCGGTCGAGCGTTGCCTGCTCGCGGATGCTCACGATGGAATACATCATCATGGCGCCCGCCGACGGCGCACGACTCGCCGCATGCAGAATCGCCGCCCGCTGCTCGTCGGTCACCGCCACGGGACGGTCATCGTCATCACGCGCGAAGGCACGCGTGGAGGAACGGTGCTCCAACGTGTCCAGCACCGCATTGCCCGTCGTCTCGACCGGATAGCCGCACGTATCCACAGCCTTGGTGCAAACCTGCTCGTTCATCGCCTCATCCTCGCTAATTCTTTAAGAAGCCTTTACGTTTCCGTGTAATTCCCGTCCATTATCGCGCAGGTCGCCACTCCATTGCGCCACACCGCCACACGTGCGCGTTAATATGGCTGGTTGTTGTGCGCAGCCACCAATTGCAGCGCATATCTTGGTAACAATCGGGTAAACCCCCGCTTTCGTAGGTTTTAAGTTTGTGAGGAGTCTCAGCATGTTCGCTGCCGCCATCTCGCTCGTCGGTCTTGCGGCGACCGTCTACCTTGTTTTGCGCGAGGCCAAGGCCATTCGCGCTCA
>DBFWDM010000137.1:0-7052 GCA_048484635.1 Collinsella sp. | reverse complement strand
TGCCAACTCGTCGAAGGCATCGGAGCCCTCGACGATAGGCTCGGCATCTGCGGCAGCGGCGCCGGAGGCAAGCATGATGCAGGTGTCGTTGGTCGAGGTGTCGGAATCGACCGTTACCTTGTTAAAGGTCTGCTTGACGGTGGAGAGTAACAGGGCGTGAAGCGCCGCCGGCTCGACGGGGGCATCGGTAGTGATGACTGCGATCATGGTGGCCATGTTGGGCATGATCATACCCGAGCCTTTGCACATACCGCCCACCGTATAGGCATTACCTGCGTGCCCCGCGGCCTCGCTGCGGTAACACACGGCGTACTCCTTGGAGTGCGTGTCGGTCGTCATGATGGCGCGAGCGGCATCGGCTCCACCGTGGGCGGAGAGCGCCTCGTAGGCAGCAGGAATGGCGGTCTCAAACGTGTCGATCGGCAGAATCTGGCCAATCACGCCCGTGGAGGCAACCAGAATCTGCTGGGGCTCGCAGCTGATGACCTGCGATGCGATGCTGCATGTCTCGCGCGCGCATGCAAGGCCGGTCTCACCCGTGGCGGCGTTGGCATTGCCAGAGTTGATCGAAACGCCGGCGATGATACCGTAGCCCTTGTCCGCACCGCCCAGGTTGGCGCGGCTCACCTGCACGGGCGCCGCGCAAAAGCGATTGGTAGTAAACACGCCGGCACCGGGACAGGGCTTATCGGGCACGACGAGCGCGTAATCCAGACGCTCGGGATTCTTCCGAAATCCCGCATGGATGCCTGCGGCCTTAAAGCCGGCCGCTGCCGTAACGCCACCCTCGACGGCGCGAATCTTGATATCAAACAGCTCGGTATTCATCGTCTTTATGACTCCTTATGTCAAACAAAAAACGGACATCGGTTGGTGCGCCATGCCAGTCGTAATCATGAGACCAGCTTAAGAGTGGCGCCCCACTCGATGCCCGACTACCAAATCGTTAACAATCGAATGTGCTACACCGGGCACGCCACTGTGGGCAAGCCTCGTCGCTCGTCAAAGCCAAAGACGATATTGGCGCACTGGACTGCTTGGCCCGCAGCGCCCTTGCACAGATTGTCGATGGCGCCCGCCGCCACCAGCACGCCTGCGCGCTTGTTGAGCGCGAGGCCAATCTGAGCGGCGTTGGTGCCGACGACCGAAGCCGTCTTGGGCTGCTGGTCGGCGTCGAGCACGCGCACAAAGGTGCGACCGGCATAGAACTGCTTGTAATAGTCGACAACGTCCTCAAGAGCCAGGGAGTCGATGGCCTGCGGCGTGAGCGGCAGCGTCACCGTGGAGAGCAGGCCACGCTTGAGCGGTGCCAGATGCGGGGTAAAGACGATGCGATCGGTCAGGCCAAGGATTTGCTCAATCTCGGGCGTATGACGATGCTTGCCTACGCCATAGGCCTCCAAGTTCTCGTCGGCGCTGCAAAAATGCGTACGAGCGTTGCAGGACTTGCCGGCACCCGTTACACCGCTGATGGCATCGACAATCACGGGACCGTTCTCGGCCACCCAGCCCGCACGCACGGCAGGAGCGGCAGCAAGGCTCGTTGCGGTGGGATAGCAACCGGCGCAGGCGACCAGCACGGGTTTGCCGTCGGCATGGCTGGAAGCAGCGGTCTCTAAGTCCTGGCAGAACAGCTCGGGGAGGCCGAAAGCACGCGTCTTGAGCAGCTCGGGGCTCGTATGCGCGGCGGCATACCACGCCTCGAACACGGCCGGATCGCTCAGACGGTAGTCGGCAGACAAATCGAAGCAGGAGACGCCCGATGCAAGCAGCGCGGGCACCTGTGCCATGGCAGCCGTGTGCGGCACGGCAAGAAAAACCGCATCGCAGCTCTTAAGCTCGGGGGCGTCATGCGTGGTGAAAACCAGATCGCTCACGCCAGCAAAGCTCGGATACACCGCGGACAGCGGCTGGCCGGCATCGGCGTTGGACGTAATGGCAACAAGTTCAAACTCGGGATGGCCGAGCACGAGGCGAATGAGCTCGGCTCCGGCATATCCAGCCGCGCCGACGATTCCAACCTTCAATGACATATCAGACTCCTTGTCTGCGATTTATGCACCGATGCGCATTTCGCAGTGGTCGTTATGAAGTGGGTTGAAACTTTAGCACCAAAAGATGCATGAACACGTAAATGGCTTGCATATTCATGCATTGAAACATTCCCGACACATTCGCTTGAAGGAATTGACAAATTGAGCGGGCCCCGTATTGACCGGCGCTCCTAACGGCGCCGGGCAATACGGGGCCCGCCCATGCGAAAACCAAGTTGTTAGGATGAGCCAGCTGGCTAGAGCTCGACCGGCACCCATTCGTCGTGATTGCAGATAAAAGCCTCGGGATCCTCGACGCTAAAGAAGACGAGCGTGGGGTCGTTAGGCCCCTCATAGTGCTCGCCCAGGCGCTCAAGATGCTTCCAACCGGCCTCGCGCATTTCACTCGAAGCCCGGTCTTCCAGCCCCGCACGCCCGCGCAGGATCAACCAACCATGGCCCGGCCACCAACTCGTGGCCTCAAAGCGCTGGTTTTGCAGAAGCTCTTGCCACACATCTTTGGTGCGCGCCGTCACAAACCACAGCTTGCCGTCCTGAATCTGTGCAAACGAGAACGGACGCACATGTGGCTGCCCGTCCACGCTTGTCGCCAGATACCATGCCGGCACCGACGTCAGATACTCCAAAACCGTATTCAATCCGTCCACGTTTCCTCCTGTACTAGCTAGTTTGGGAACCTGGTTTGTGCTTGCTAGAGATCCAGGCGCTCCTCGCTGCCGTCGATATCGCAGAAGCGCACGGCAATGTTGCGGACCGAAAAGAAAGCAAGGCGGCCGTCGTTGGCACTCTCGTGTTCCTCGCCAATGCCCACCATGTGCTTAAAGCCTGCTTGACGCACCTTGTCGCTCGCAACTGCGTCGTCCTCAAGTGCGGC
This sequence comes from Collinsella sp., assembly GCA_048484635.1. Taxonomy (GTDB): domain Bacteria; phylum Actinomycetota; class Coriobacteriia; order Coriobacteriales; family Coriobacteriaceae; genus Collinsella. The sequence goes on along the minus strand of DBFWDM010000137.1, from coordinate 4,124 downwards.
CTCGCCGGTCAACACGATCCAACACTCCCCCGGCTTCCAGCCCGAGAGCTCAAACTTGGGATTCGCACTCAGCTCCACCCACACATCCTTGTCGCGCGACGTGCAAAACCACAACTTACCGTCATCGACCATGGCAAACGAAAACGGCCTCACGCGCGGCTGATGTCCGTCCGTCACATCGGTCGTGGCCAGATACCACGCCGGAATGCGCCTGAGATACGAACAGGCGCGCTCAAGCTGAGCCGTGCGGTCGTTGTCGGTCATAAGGACCCCTTTCTTGCGCTCGAATCGCGCCTAAACAAGTTGAAGGTTGATGACGATGACACACGCGAGCATCAGCGCCGTCACCACCGCAGCCAGCGCATCCCCGCGGCGAAATGCAAGCGCATGCAGGCGCGTGCGGCCCTGCTCGCCATGATAGCAACGGGCATCCATGGCAGCAGACAGCGTCTCGGCATGGCGGAACACGCCCGTGAACAGCGGAATCGCCACACTGCCGAGCATACGCACGCCGCCGAGCGGGCCTCCCGTCACGCGCGCACCGCGGCTTGCCTGTGCATCGGCCGTCTGCTTCATCTCGGTGGCAAACTGCGGCATAAAGCGCAGCGCGATACCCATAATCATGCCGAGCTCGTGCGCAGGAAGTCCCACACGCGCAAACGGCGCGAGCAGACGCTCAAAGCCCGCGGTGAGGTCGAGCGTCGGCGTGGTGAGTGTAATGGCGCTCATGCCGGCCATCATCAACGTCAGACGGCACGCCATAAACGCCGCAGAACGCAGCGAGCCCTCGCTCACCTGCAAAAAGCCAAGCTGCCACAGGATGCGCCCACTCTGATCGGTAAACAAGTTGAGCACCGCGACCACGACGACGATTGCCAGCAGCGGCGCCATCGACGACAGAACGCGACGAACCGGCACCCGAGACACGGCATAGGTCAGCACAACGAAAATTGCGACCGGGACCAGTCCGCGGAAGCCACTGACTGTGAGCGTCGTGATCAGAAACACAAAGCCCAAGAGCAACTTAGTTCGCGGGTCCAGGCGGTGGATCGCACTATCGCCGGGATAGTAGCTACCAAACGAAAACGCCTCCATTAGCAGCCCTCCTCTCGCGCGACCGTCTTTGATTTAGCAATGTCCGCGACGTTAGAAGGACCGCCCGAGCGACCGATTAGCAGGTCCACCAACTCGTCTGCCAGCGACTCAACCGTATAGAGGCCGTCAAAGCGCAGCGGCACGCCTGCCTTCGCAAGCGCCAGCGCCATGCGCTGGGCAGCGGGAACACCCAAGCCGATTGATTTAAGCTCATCCGCATGCGCAAACACCTGAGCGGGCGTGCCCTCGGCAAACACCGCGCCCTCGTTCATCACGACAATACGGTCACAGCAATTGGCCAGGTCATCCATGCTGTGCGAAACCATGACAACGGTCAGGCCATCGCGGTGAAGTCGGTCGATGAGCCCTAGGAAATCCCTGCGCGCAGCCGGATCGAGCCCCGCCATGGGTTCATCGAGCACCAGGACTTCGGGCTCCATGGCGAGTACGCCGGCGAATGCCACACGCCGTTGCTGACCGCCCGAAAGCTCAAAGGGACTCTTGTCGCCGACCGTGGAAAGGTCGAGGCCCACGCGCGAGAGCGATGTCTCAACGCGGCGGGCAACCTCGGCCTGCGACAAGCCAAGGTTGTGCGGACCAAACGCCACGTCCTGCGCCACGGTTTCGGCAAACAGCTGACGCTCGGGATATTGAAACACCACGCCGACCTTGGCCTTAACCGCGGCGGCGTCTTTCTTGTTTGACAGATCGAGCCCCAGCGCGCGAACGGATCCCTCCTGAGGGCGAATCAAACCGTTGAGATGCTGGACCAGCGTCGACTTACCCGAACCGGTATGACCTGCCAAGCCCAGGAACTCGCCGCGACGCACCGTCAGCGATACATCGCGCAGCGCCCACGGGCTGCTGGGGTCGTTTCCCCAGAGAGCCTGTTTGCTCGATTTGCCCGCAGTGGCCGAGCGCTTATGCCAGCGGCGGCGCTCGCGCGGACTGAGCGAATAACTGTACGAAACATGGGATAGCTCGATGACGGGCTCCGACGCGTTCCCCTCGTTGCCAACCGGAACAGTGCCGTCAGCGATTTCCCACTGGGATACGGAAGACTGCCCCGCGATGTCTGCTCCACTTCGCTCGGTATAGACCTGCGCAACCTCGGTAACCATATCCGCCTCGCGCACCTGCGCGTGAACGGGCACACCCTTCGCACGAAGTGCCCTACCTAGACAGCACGACGCCGGCATATCCAGGTTGAGCTGCGCAAGTTCGTCCGCTCGCGTCAAGATTTCCTCGGGCGTACCGAGCATGGCAACGCGCCCCGCCCGAAACACCGCGACACGATCGGCCTCGGCGGCCTCTTCCATAAAGTGCGTAATCATCACGATGGTCATGCCGCGATCGTGCAACGCGCGGCAAGCCTTCATGAGGCCCTTGCGCCCACGCGGATCAAGCATCGAGGAAGCCTCATCCAAAATGAGAACGCGCGGCTCCATGGCGAGCACGCCGGCAAGCGCCACGCGCTGCTTTTGGCCACCCGAAAGCGCGTGGGTCTCGTGGCGCTCAAAGCCCACCAGGCCCACACCCTTCAGCGCCTCGCGTACGCGCTGCGCAATTTGCGCCGATGGCACGCCAAGGTTTTCGGGACCGAACGCAACGTCATCTTCGACAAGCGTCGCCACAAGCTGGTCGTCGGGATTCTGGAACACCATGCCAGCAGTCGAGCGGATGTCGTAGACCAGCTCGGGATCGGACGCGTCCATGCCGTTGATGCGTACCGTGCCCGCATCGGGCTGCAACAGTGCATTCAGATGCTTGGCAAACGTCGACTTGCCCGACCCATTGCCACCGAGGATGCAGAAAAACTCCCCGTCCTCGATGTTCAGATCGACACCGTCGAGTGCCGACACGGCACCGTCATAGCTAAAGGAAACGCCCCGACAATCAATCATGCGCGGCCTTTGACCTGGTCCTTTTTAGGCGTGATGAGGTTGGAGACTGCTTTATACACCACCAGCGTCAACACCGAGTTAAGCACGGTCTTGATAAGGTTGAACGGCAGTACGGCAGGAATCATGAGCGGGGCGATCGCATCGACCGAGCCATACCAGAACCAAACGCCAATGGTAAGGTTTGCGACCATAGACAGCGCCGTAGCGGCAATGACGCCGAGCACCAGGCCAATCACGGCACCCTTATAGGTGTGCATCTTCTGGTAGACGATAGCCGCGGGCAGAATGTAGCCCAGCGTGGCAACCAGGTTCATAAGCGCGCCGACCCAGTCACCCGTGGTGAGCGCATGGATAACGATCGCCATGGCGGCAACAGCGGTACCGGCACCGGGACCATATGCAAACCCGCACACCATCGCCGGCACCAGCGACGGGTCATACGTCAAAAACGGCGCCGAAGGAAGGATAGGCAGCTGCACGTACATAAACAGGGCGCCCAAGGCGCACATCAACGCCATGGTAACGAGCTGTTTGGTGCTCCACCTATTCGTGTTCTCAAAATGGATATGCTGCGACTGTTCAGACATAAGATCACCTGCCTCTTTCATCCGGACTCTAACCGTTGGTACTGGAATCTCACCAGTTCAGCCGGCATGCGAACCAACGCACACACGGGTCGCGGACTCATCGGCTCGGTCGCAGGCATCTCACCTGCGCCACGGTACCCCTTTGGCACCGCCCGATTTACCGCCAGTGGGGAATTCCACCCCGCCCTGAAACAGCAATTGCAAGTGTAGCACGAGAGGGTATTCGTGCAAGTATGCTGAGGCTAATTTATGGTGGGGGGAACGCTCCAGAAATGCGACCGGGACAAGTTAACGCGATAACCACGTTCTCCGTCCACGCCAAAGTAACGCGCCTTTCGCGGCAAAGCCGCGAAACAGCGACCGGGACACGTATCCCCATCAGCCACGATCTCCGCCCACGCCGACCTCAAGGCTGTAAACGCAGGGGATCCGGGGGCGGGACGGGGTTTCTCTCCGGAACATTCCGCAGGACGCAAAGAGGCTCCGCAGCGCGAAGCGCGATGCGGAGCCTCTTTGCATGTCCGAGGACGTTCCGGAG
>DBFWDM010000136.1:0-3219 GCA_048484635.1 Collinsella sp. | reverse complement strand
ATCCCAAATGATATCCTCGGCGTTCTCGGTACCGATGGAAAGACGGATCGTGGAGGGCGTGATGTTCTGCTCGGCGAGCTCCTCGGCAGAGAGCTGGGAGTGCGTGGTGGTAGCCGGGTGTACGACGAGTGACTTGACGTCGGCCACGTTGGCGAGCAGCGAGAACACCTGCAGATGATCGATGAACTTCCAAGCTGCCTCCTGGCCACCCTTAATCTCAAAGGTAAAGATCGAAGCACCGCCACGGGGGAAGTACTTCTGATAGAGCTCGTGATCGGGGTGCTCAGGCAGGCTCGGGTGATTCACCTTGGCAACATGGCTGTCACCAGCCAGGAACTCAACGACCTTCTTGGTGTTCTCGACATGACGGTCAACGCGCAGCGACAGAGTCTCGGTGCCCTGGAGCAGGACCCAGGCGTTGAACGGGCTGATGCAGGCGCCCTCGTCACGCAGCAGGATGGCGCGGACATAGGTTGCGAAGGCGGCGGGACCGGCAGCCTCGGCAAACGAGACGCCATGGTAGGAGGGGTTGGGCTCGGCGATCTGCGCATACTTGCCGCTCGCCTTCCAATCGAAGTTACCGCCGTCGACGATCACACCGCCCAGCGAGGTGCCGTGGCCGCCGATGAACTTGGTTGCGGAGTGGACGACGATGTTGGCACCATGCTCCAGCGGACGGAACAGATACGGGGTGCCGAAGGTGTTGTCGACGACAACCGGTAAACCGTGCTTCTTGGCGATCTCGGAGATGGCGTCGATATTGGGGATGTCGGAGTTGGGGTTGCCGAGCGTCTCGAGATAGATGACCGTGGTGTTGTCCTTGATGGCCCCCTCGACCTCTTCCAGGTTATGGGCATCGACGAAGGTGGTCTCGACGCCAAACTGGGAGAGCGTATGCTCCAGCAAGTTGTAGGAGCCACCGTAGATAGTCTTCTGGGCAACCACATGGTCACCGGCCTGGGCAAGGGCCTGCAGGGTATAGGTGATGGCAGCAGCACCGGAGGCGACGGCAAGACCTGCCACGCCACCCTCGAGCGCGGCGATACGATCCTCGAAGACGCCCTGGGTGGAGTTGGTCAGACGGCCGTAGATGTTTCCGGCGTCGGCAAGACCAAAGCGGTCGGCGGCGTGCTGGGAGTTGCGGAACACATAGCTCGTGGTCTGGTAGATAGGCACGGCACGGGAGTCGGATGCAGGATCGGCACTCTCCTGGCCAACGTGCAGCTGCAGGGTATCGAAACCAAAGGTGTGCTCGGGGTTGTTAATGAACTGGCTCATGATGGTCTCCTTGATCGAACAAAAGTAAATAAAAAGAGAGAAGTAAGTCGCTGTCTCCTGATCACGCCGACGGGCGCAAACAGGAGCCCGGCATTCGTCTTGGTAAGCAATTCATATGCAGGCCTCCTTTCGCATCCCGGTTCCGTGGTTGGCTTAATTACCTACCGCCTTTGTGTGTTTTGAATAGTACGAGCATTGTTTCCCTCGGTCAATCACTTAAAAGCGCTAACCTGTTATCGGTTTTATAGATAGCTATCGAAGGGACGGGCGCCGATGACCCTCCAGCAGCTTCGCTTTATGATCGCCGTGGCAGAGTCCGGTTCGATCAACGCCGCAGCTCAGCGCCTCTATACCGCACAGTCCAATATCTCCAACGCCGTCAAAAGCCTGGAACAGGAACTTCATATCGAAATCTTTACGCGCTCTAGCCGCGGTGTTGCACTCACCAACGACGGCACCGAGCTTTTGGGTTATGCACGCCAGGTCGTAGAGCAGGCCGACATGCTTGAGGCCCGCTACGAGGACGGCGGTACCCCGCAAGCCCGCCTCGCCATTTCCGCCCAGCACTACGCCTTTTCGGTCGAGGCCTTTGTCAACGTAGTCAAGCGCTGCCGCGACAGCAAGTTCGAGTTCATCATGCGCGAGACCACCACATCGCAGATCATCGATGACGTCCGCGCGTTTCGCAGCGACATCGGCATCCTCTATCTGGACGACTTTAACGCCCGCGTTCTGCAGAAGGCTTTTGTCGATGCGCGCGCGAGCTTCCATCCCCTATTCGACGCGACGGTCCACGTCTTCGTTAGCGAGCGCCACCCGCTTGCCCGCCGCCCGCAGCTGTCCCTTGCCGACCTCACACCATATACGCGCTACAGCTTTGAGCAGGGAACCTCAAACTCCTTCTATTACGCCGAGGAACCTTTTAGCTATATCCCTTGCGACCGCAACATACGAATCTCGGACCGCGGAACACTTACTAACTTACTTATCACGTCGAACGGCTACACCCTGTCGACCGGTGTCCTCTCCAATGAAATGCAATGGGGTATGGCATCGATCCCGTTAGCAGACGCCCCAACGATGCACGTAGGCTATATCATGCACGACGAGCGCAAGCCCTCTCCCCTCTTGCAGCAATACCTCGACGAGCTCAACCGCATCATCCATGCCAACTAACTGTCGGAAGACGGGGTAGAAATCGTAGATTGCTAGCCCTCGACGAACGCGGCGCTACAATGGTCACTCACACGAAACGTACCCAACGAAAGGAACCATGTGAAGGTCATCATCTATACCGACGGCTCGGCCCGATCAAATCCGGGACGCGGCGGCTACGGCGCCGTACTCAAATACACCAACCCCGCCGGCAAGACCTTCACCTCCGAGCTTTCACGCGGCTACGCCAAGACCACCAACAACCGCATGGAACTCATGGCGGTCATCGTGGCGCTCGAGGCGCTCAACCGCCCCTGCGAGGTCGAGGTCCATTCCGATTCGCAGTACGTCGTCAACGCTTTCAATAAACACTGGATCGACGGCTGGAAAAAGCGCGGGTGGAAAACTGCCAACAAGCAGCCCGTCAAGAACCGCGACCTGTGGGAGCGCCTGCTTGCCGCCAAAAGCAAGCATAAGGTGGAGTTCATCTGGGTTAAGGGGCATGCCGGCCACGAGCTCAACGAGCGCTGCGATGAGCTCGCCACCACGGCGGCCGACGGCAGCAACCTCGATATCGACACCGGCTTTAACGAGAGCGACCTGTAATAGCGTTTTCGCGCAGCTTTATATCCCCACGCGCTACACTCATCCTGTAGACCAAACAACGCAAGGGGGACGTATGCTGCGCATCGCGACCATCGGCACATCCATGATTACCGACGACTTTATCCAGGTCGTCAACGCCAACGACCAAGCCGCGTTTGTGGGCACGCTCTCGCGCGATGC
>DBFWDM010000135.1:0-13472 GCA_048484635.1 Collinsella sp. | reverse complement strand
ACCGGCTGCACCTCCCTCGCAATTGGCGTTGGCACCAGCCACGGTGTGTACACGAGCGATCCGCACATCGAGCAGTCCGTGGTCAAGGCCATCCGCGACGCCGTCGACGTGCCGCTGGTTCTGCACGGCACCTCCGGTGTGCCCGATGAGCAGGTCGCCGAGGCCGTGAAGAACGGCATCTGCAAGGTTAACTACGCCACCGAGCTGCGTCAGGCCTACACCAAGGGCTTCATGGCCTACATGGCCGAGAACCCCGCCTGCTTCGACCCCAAGAAGCCGGCCAAGGAGGGCATGCGTGAGATCACCGAGCTGGTTAAGATCCGCATGACCAACCTCAATTCTGTGGGCAAAGCAGAGTAACAGCAAGGGTACTCCGACTCGCTACATATCCCGGGGAGGGACGAGGGCTTAGTTCCCCAATCGTCCTCGGGCATGCAAAAAGCCTCGCTGCGCACTTCGTGCGGCGAGGCTTTTTGCCCCCTGCGGAAAGATTGGGGAGCTAAGCCCTCGTCCCTCCCAGGTTGACCTACTCGAGGTCGTCGCCCTTGTGGCGTTAGGTCTGAAAATAATAAGAAGCCTTCGCGCTGCGGAATGATTTTGGAAACCAAGTACGGGACCCGCCCAAACCGTCCTGCTCAATCGCCCTTGTGGTGTTGGGGCTGAAAGGGTGGGGCGCGGGGGTTACTTGGTTGTTAGGGTTAGCAGGTCGTTGGGGGTTTCGAGGTTGTAGGTGGCATTTGGGATGTCTTGGTGTGATCCCCATGCCGCTCTGGCAAAACTGACCCCTGCCGAAGTTGCGCATTGTTCGTCGTAGACGGTGTCGCCAACGTAGACGACGTTGCCAGGATTCGCGCCCGTACGCCGGAGATATTCGAGCATGGGAGCGGGTGCGGGTTTATGTTCGGTTGTGTCTTCGACAAGGATGATGTGCTCAAAATACTTATCGAAGCCAAGGGGTGCAATTTCTTCTGCGTATTCATTGCGCGCACGTGAGGAGACGATGCAAAGTTTGCAGCCGTTGTCGGAGAGTGTTGCGATAACTTCGTGCAAGCCGGGAAACACGCTGATGGTGCTTTTAAAGCTGGCGGCAACTTGGCACCAGCGATCCAGCGTTGCCTGTGAGTAGATCCCAAGTTTCTCAAGGGCGTTCTTGCCGGGTATGCCGAGGGCAAATTCAAGCTCGTGTCGGGGGAGCGTTTTGCCGGTTTCTTCTTGGACAATCTGGACAAGCGATGACAGCACACTTTCTTCTGTATCTGCCAATGTCCCATCAACGTCAAATACGATATGGTCAAAGTGCTTCATATGATTGTTCCTCTCTATTGTTTGCCTGCAAGTTTGATGCGGTGACAGAAGAAAGGCTAGCGGGATTTCTGCCTGGTACTATCGAGATTCTGCCTCGCTGCTCGATAGCTCGAAGGAGTGCATCCCATTTGTTCTTTAAATACCTGGCCAAGATGGCTTGCTGTCGCAAAGCCGCATTGGCGCGCGACTGTCTGGACCGTTCGCGTGGTGTGTGCCAAAAGCTCGCAAGCACGGTTTACGCGGTATGCGCGCAGATATGCCGCCGGGGTCGTTCCTGCGCAAGCTTCGATAATGCGGTAACACTCTCTTTCGCTTACGCCGGCTGCAGATGCCATCTGGGGCACATCTATAGCGGCTGCATAGTTTGCGCGGATATAGTCCAGGATTGCCTTGAACTGTACGTCGCGGTTGGTCATCCAAGAGGCGTTGTCGGAGGAAAAGAGCGGTTCGGCCTTGGCGTAAATCTGAATCCAGAGCTCTGACAAGCTATTCCGAAGCGCCATCTCGTTCTGCGGCCGTTGAAGGTCGTGGTTAAAGGAACTCTTTAGCAAATCGATAAAGGGCATATCGTCGGGGTTGGTGGGCGACCATTTGAGCACATCGACGCCTCGACATTGCAGCAAAGGATTGATATAGCGCTTTTGAAGGCGTCCCGCGGGATCGCCGAGCATCGACGGCTGAAAGATATGCAACATTTGAATGGCTGGTGCCGAATTGGGTGATTGCAGCGTGCTGTGCAAAACGCCGCCGTTGATAAAGCCGGCGGACCCTTCCTCAAAGCGTACGTGCTCATGAGCCGCGCGCGTTCGATAGTCAATCGCTCCCTGCTCCATGTAGAAAAGCTCAACTTCGGAATGCCAGTGCCAGGGGACGGAATTGCCCGGATAGCGAGCGAATTCTGCGCGTTCGGCAATATAGGGCCAGTCTTCGGCGGTCTCGGGAAACGCTTCCTCGCGTCCTCCGCGGTGCAATTCTATGTGATCCATGTTTCGCATGGCATCAGTATAAAGCGCGATGGGCTTAGATTGCTCTTGCCTGTTCGGGGAACGCCTTGTCTAGGGATGCTTGGAGCTTTTCGAAGGATGCTCGTAAGTTGAGGCTCTGATCGGCTGAGCGCTTGGTTTTTGTGGTGGGGGAGTCGAGGAGACCGTTTCTCTGTGTCGGGGGGAAGGAGAAAAGGTTTGCATGTTTTAGGGATGGCTGCTGTGCTGCGTCATTGGAAGAATGCATGCTTATGCGGCCTCCTCGATGTCCACCAAAAGATTGCGCTCGGGGTATGCTGCTAGGTCCCGTGCGCTGGCAGTATTATGCCGCGAGTGCAGATAAGGAAGCGCTAAAGAAAGGCTTAATCAGGTTTGATGTAACCATGAAACTGCAGGTCAGAGGTATCGAGTAACACTCTTGAAAGGTTTCGAGCTTAAGGGCTTTCTAAGGTTTGTGACGTGGATGTGGCGCGGATATGCGGAGCGTGTGAATACTCGCTGTTAGCGCTGCGGCTCTGCGGCGCGCACCTGCTCGATGACCTTTTCCATCGTGGCGTCGATGCGGTCTTTCTTGAGTTCGCATTCCCAGATGGTTATGGGTGTCCAGCCCATTTGAGTGAGTGCTGCCACGGCAGCGCGGTCGCGCTCGACGTTGCGGCGAAACTTTGCCTCCCAAAACTCAACGTTGCGCTTGGGCTGGCTAGGGTTGCACTTAGGGCAGCGATGCCAAAAGCAGCCGTTGACGAAGATGGCGATCTTGCGTCCGGGGAAGGCGATATCGGGTTTGCCGGGCACCTTCCATTCCAGACGGTATCCCGTAAGGCCTGCGGCGCGCAGGCGCTGGCGAACGAGCAGCTCGGGCTTGGTGTTGGCGCGCTTGTTGCCCTTCATGGACTTTTTTATAGCGGCGCGACGGCGCACGAGTTCACGTTCGTCGGCGGAAAGGTCCGAGGTATCGATGCCGTCGAGCAGACCTGGTTTGGGACGCTTTTTGCTGCGGCGCTTAGGTGCGCGCTTGGGCCTGGAAGCGGGCTCGTCGTTCGTGGTGGCCTCGGCGTCGTTGGCAGTGCCGTTGGCCTCGAGCCGGTCTTCCTTCAACTCAATCAGCGCATCGATAAGCCCTTTGTCGGCGGGCATCCACTCAACCGTGGCAAGCGAGGTGCGTGGAATCCAGCGGATATCGAGCTGGCGGTCGTGCTTCTGGGGCTCGCCGGACTCTTTGGCCATCGAGCAGTAGTAGCACTCCATGGAGAGATGGAAATCGGGGTAGTCGTACTCAACGGTATAGAAATCGCGCAGGTTGGTGACTTTTACCTGCAGTTCTTCCATGAGCTCGCGGCGTACGGCGTCCTCGGGCGTCTCGCCGCGCATGAGCTTGCCACCGGGGAACTCCCAAAGTCCCTGCATGTCGCCATAGCCGCGCTGCACGGCCAGTAGCTCGTCGGATCCTTCCTTGCGAATGATCCCAGCGGCAACATGAACAGTCTTCAACAGGAGTCCTCTCTCAACATCAACACGTGGCAGGGTAGCTACGCGTACCTTACACAACGGTAAGGCAAGCGTAAGCCATATCGATGGTAGTCGACTCGTCTTCTTGCGACTATAGATGCCGTAGACTAATTGCAAGAAAGGACTCGGTATGCAAACCACGCACATGGCGACCCCGGTACTGGAGGTCGCGCATCTCGAAAAGATATATGGAGCGCTGGGCAACGTGACCCGTGCGCTCAACGACGTCAGCTTTACCGTCAACCGCGGTGAATTTGTTGGCATCATGGGCGCTTCGGGCTCGGGCAAGTCGACGTTGCTCAACTGCGTGTCGACCATCGATAGCGCCACGAGCGGCACGATCCGCATCAACGGGCAGGACGTGACGCGCATGAAGCAGGCCAAGCTCTCGCAGTTTCGCCGCGAGGAGCTCGGCTTTATCTTCCAGGACTCCAACCTGCTCGATACACTCACGGCACGCGAGAACATCGCCCTGCCGCTCACCATTGCCCGCACAAACTCGGCAGAGATCTCGACCCGCGTGCAGGATGTGGCAGCTCGCCTGTCCATCAGTCAGGTGCTCGACAAGTATCCCTACCAGATGTCCGGCGGTCAGCAGCAGCGCGTTGCCGCGGCTCGCGCGCTCGTCACCGACCCCACCATGATTATGGCCGACGAGCCCACCGGCGCCCTCGATTCTAAAAGCGCTCGTCTGCTGCTCGAGAGCCTGGAGGCCCTTAACCGCCGCCTACGCGCCACCGTGCTCATGGTCACGCACGACAGCTTTGCCGCCAGCTACACGAGCCGTGTGCTGTTTATTCGCGACGGCAAGATCTTCACCGAGCTGCGCCGCGGCGACACCGACCGCCGAGAATTCTTCGACCGCATTATGGAGGTCGTTGCCATGATGGGCGGTGAGGGCTCCGATGCTCTGTAAACTCGCTTGGGGCAACGTCCGCCGTGCCGGCCGCGACTACCTCGTCTACCTTTTGACGCTCACCCTGGGCGTCACGGTCTTCTATGCCTTTAACACCATCTCGATGCAGGTCGACATCGCCGGAATCGATGAAGAGGGCTTGGCGCAGGTTATGGGCAGCATACTCGGCGACCTGACGTACTTTTTGGCCGGTGTCATGGCCTTTTTGATGGTGTACGCCAATAACTTCATCATGAAACGCCGCAAGAAGGAGTTTGGCCTGTACCAGGTGCTCGGCATGGGGCGCGGGCGCGTCGCCACGATCATGGCGCTCGAGACCGTGATAGTGTCGGTCGTGGCCTTTGTCGCCGGCATTGTGCTGGGTGTGGGACTCTCCCAGCTCATGACGTTCTTTACGGCCTCGCTTTTTAAGACACAGATCGCCAATTTCCACTTCTTTTTCTCGGTGCATGCGTTCAATCTGACCCTTGCCTGCATGCTCGTAATGTTTGTGCTCACGCTACTGCTGAACCTTCGCGCCGTGCGTCGTACCAAGCTCATCGAGCTTATGGGTGCCGAGCGTCGCAACGAGAGCATCAAGACACGCAACCCCTGGATCGCGATTGCCATCTTTGCCGTGGGCGTGGTGCTTGTGGGCGTGGCCTATTACCGTCTGCTACGTGATGGGTTCCCGCTAACCGCGACGGACAGCAAGCTGCAAGAGGCCATGAACCAGTTTGGCATTACGACCGCTATGGTTACCGTGGGCACCTTTGCCCTGTTCTGGGGACTCTCGGGCATGCTCATCAAGCTGCTGCAGAGCCTGCGCAGCGTGTATTGGCGCGGCCTCAATATGTTTACCGTGCGCCAGCTTGCGGCCAAGGTCAACACGGTGTGCTTTTCGATGGGCGTCATCGCGATGCTCCTGTTTTTGGCCATCACCTCGGTGACGTGCGGTATGTCAATTGCCAACGTGATGAACGAAAACCTGGAGCGCTATAATCCGGCCGACATGTCGCAGACGTATGTCTATTACACGCCCGATACGCTCGACTTCTACAAAGAGTCTTTCAATCCGTCTGAGGCCGATCGCATGGTGCTGGCCGATAGTACGGTCGATTTGTACTCCGCATGGCACGGCGATCGTATCGATCACGATAACGTTGCAGACGGTATTAAGGGCAAGTCGACGGACAACAACGACGAGACCGGCAAGAAGGTCAATATCTCCGATGTTGCCGGCGAGCATGTGCAGATCGATTCGTATCTGAGTTACCCGCTTGGCGGTTCGGATCCTTCGGTGACCCCAAGTGAGATGTGTAAGATCATGGGCGAAAAGCTTCCCAAGGCGTTCGGGGGTAGCAATGCCGATGCGATGGGTCTGTTTGTGACGCCGGCGAGCCAGTACAACAAACTGCGTCAGATGATGGGCGAGGAGCCGGTGCATGTCGGTCACGACCAGTATCTGCTCACGTGTGATATGGGCGGCGAGCTGGTCGACATGTACACCAAGTATATGGCTGGCGGCCATGCCCTTACCTTGGGCGGGCATACGCTCAAGCCCGCAACCGATAAGTCGGACGAAGATACGGCGGTCATCGCCAACTCGGCGATGGGCAGCAATCCGGGTACCGTCGTCGTTGCCGACGAGCTGTTGTCCCAGCTTAATCTGCAGCCGTATTCCAGTAGCCTGCTCGTTAACTACAAACAGGGGATGGATACGACCGAGGCAGACGAGAGCATTAAACACACTCTGCTCGACACTCTGCTCGTTGACGGCAAGGAGCCGGGGTCGTGGGGAATCTTTATCACACGCTCCGAGATGTACACGCAAGCAGCGCAAATGAACGGTCTTATTAGCTACCTAGCCATCTACATCGGCTTTGTATTGGTCGTTGCATGCGCGGCGATTCTGTCGATCCAGCAGCTCTCCAACGTGGCCGACGGCAGCCGCAGCTATCGTGTGCTGGCACAGATCGGCTGCGACGACCGCCAGATCCGGCATTCGGTGATGGCGCAGCAAGCGGTGTTCTTCCTGTTCCCGCTGGCAGTGGGCCTGGCGCACTCCTTTGTGGCACTTAAGGTGATCATCGAGCTGGTGAGCATATTCGGAAATATGAGCATCGGCGGCACCGTGGGCCTCACCTGTGCAATCTTCCTGGCAGCCTACGGAGGCTACTTCCTGGTGACGTACCTCATGAGCGCTGGCATGGTGCAAGCTGCCATAGCCACCCGTTACAGCGAGTAACTCGTTCAGCTTGGAATTATCGTAGGTTGAGCATAGGTCAGCGAAAGCGCCCCTAAGCGAGCAAGGTGACGTTAAAGAGGAGGGAAGCGTACTTTGGGTACGCGACCGACGATTGAACGTCAGATTGCCGCTTAGGGGCGTTTGCAGCGTCGAGCCGTTACGCGGTTTGGTAAAACCGCGTAACTTCATCGTAGAAGCACGCTTGCGGGCGGCGGATGCTCGTCTCCTGTCGCCCGCTCACCGAGGCCCGGCAATTGCCTTAATATCTTAAGGACCTCGATTTGTCCAAGACTGAGCGAAGGAGCTCATCATGAGCGACGGAAAGAAAAAGCTTTCCTTCTTGACGGTCATCTCGACCATCATCTGCGTCGTCTTCGTTTGCGAGGCCGCCGCACCTGCTGCTGCCATTGGCAACCAGCAGTTCTTCTGGTGGATCTTCCTGATTCTGACCTTCCTGCTCCCTTATGGCATGGTCGTTGCCGAGCTCGGCACTACCTATGACGGCGAGGGTGGCATTTACGACTGGGTACGCGATGGCCTGGGCGACAAGTGGGGCGCCCGCATTTCGTACTACTACTGGGTTAACTACCCGCTGTGGATTGCCTCGCTGGCCACTATGTTCCCGGACATTTTGGGCATGGTCTTTGGTGTCGAGTTCAATCTGATTGCCAAGATTGGTATCGACCTTGCCTTTGTGTGGATCGTCTATCTTATGGGCCGCTCCAAGGCTGCCGACTCCGAGTGGGTCCTGAACGGCGGCGCCATCATCAAGGTCGCCGTTGCCGTTATCGTCGGCGCTTTGGGCATTTGGTACGCCATGGAGAACGGTTTTGCGAACGATATGTCCGCTGCCACCTTCCTGCCCGAGCTCACCAACACCAACGCGCTCGGCTACCTGTCGATCATCATCTTTAACTTCATGGGCTTCGAGGTCATCTGCACCATGACCGACGATATGGCCGATCCCGCTCGCGATATCCCCAAGGCTATCATCGTCGGCGGCCTGTCCATCGCCGTGATCTATCTGTTCGCTGGCTTTGGAATCGGCGCTGCTGTGTCGGCCGATTCCATCGATCCTGACTACGGCATGATTTACGCTGTCCAGACTATTGTGGGCGATTCCATGATCTTTAAGGTCATCTGCATCGCCTTCCTGATCACGCTGTTCGCCAACATGGCTGCCTGGTCCTTCGGCGTCAACTCCGTTGCTCGCTATGCTGCCGAGCATGGCAACATGCCCAAGGTCTTCGCCTCGATGATCTCGGATGACGACATGCCCAACGGCGCCAACCTGGTCAACGCCATCGTTGCCTCCCTGGTGCTGTGCCTGCAGCTGGTTCCCATCGACGCCATCTCCAACGGTGTCTTCTGGATGCTCTTCGGTACCTCCGTTGTCTTCCTGCTGCTGACCTACATCCCGATGTTCCCGGCATTCCTCAACCTTCGTAAGAACGACCCCAACCGTGAGCGTATCTTTACGTTCCCGTTTAAGGGCGCCATGATGAAGGTCATGCTGGCTATTCCCTGCATCGAGCTGATTCTGGCTATCGTTGCAACGCTGATTCCGTTCTCTGTCGATGAGATTGGCGATAAGGTCCCGATGATCGTCATCTTCATCGTGCTCTTGCTTATTGGCGAGGTTGTCCGCGTCGTCAGTGCTAAGGGCCGCGAGACCGAGTACAAGGGTCTCACTCCCGAGCTGGCTGCTCAGCGCCTCGCTGAGGAGTCCGAGGAGGACTAGAGCACCCGGATTCGGGGCTCCAACCTTCCTCGCGTACCAACGTACGCTTCGTCGGGCTTGTCGCTCCCGACTCGGGACACTCTAGCCTCTTCGGAGGCGTGCCCAAGCAACAGGTTTGCTAACCTTTCTCTGAGGTGGGTGTGAGCTATTGCTCCGGTAACCACCGCCCGCCCCAATCTCTCTTCCGTATCCTTCGTGCGTTTTGTCTCCGCGCACCGGGTTACGTCGCCGCTTGCCGGTGCGACATCCGTGAAAACCGGTGCCAGGCGCCCCGACCTTTGCCGGGGAACGGGCGTCTACCATCTCTTGGTTTTAGGCTGCGGGCAACCCGCCCGCAGCAAGCGATCGTTCGATTTGGAGGAAATCTTATGCGTACGATCACCGAGTCCGAGTCCACCCCTAAGGCCGACGGCTTCTTTATGCCCGCTGAATTCGCCCCGCAGGATCGCGTGTGGATGGGTTGGCCCCACCGTACCGACACCTGGTCCCACGGCGCCAAGCCGGCTCAGAAGCAGTATGCTGCCATCGCCCGCGCCATCGCCGAGTTCACCCCGGTTACCATATGCGCCAACCAGGCCGACTACGCCAACTGCAAGGCCGCCTTTGAGGAAGACGAGAACGTCACCGTTATCGAGATGACCACCGACGACGCTTGGTTCCGCGACACCGCTGCCACTTTTGTTATCAACGGCAAGGGCGATAAGCGCGCCAACCACTGGCACTTCAACGCTTATGGCGGTCTTGTCGACGGCCTGTACTTTCCGTGGGACAAGGACGAGCAGATCGCCCTTAAGATAGCTGAGCTTTCCGGCTGCCGTCGTTATCGTCCCGATGACATGATCCTCGAGGGCGGTTCCATCACCGTCGACGGCGAAGGCACTGTGGTCGTGACCGACCAGTGCCTGCTTTCCCCGGGCCGCACCTGCTCTGCGGTTCTGGAGGAGGAAGAGGACCCCGAGTCCATCTGGCCCAAGTTCAAGAGGAAGTTTGAGCCCTGGAGCGAGGAACTTCGCGCCTATATGGACGAGCACCTCAAGGATTACCTGGGTGTCGAGAAGGTCATCTGGGTCAAGGAGGGCATCGACCCCGAGGAGACCAACGGCCACATCGATGACGTCGCTACGTTCATCGCCCCGGGCGTCATGGCCTGCATCTGGACCGACGATCCCGAGTATCCGTTCTACGAGCAGTGCCACGCCATCTACGAGACCCTCTCCAACGCCGTTGACGCCAAGGGCCGCAAGATAAAGGTCTACAAGCTCTGCATGCCCGTGAACCCGCTGTTCATGGATCAGGCTTCCTGCGACACCATCGACGCCGACGAGAACGCCGAGTCGCGCGTTGCCGACGAGCCGCTGATCGCCTCCTACATGAACTACCTGGTCACCAACCACGGCGTTATCGTCCCGCAGTACGGCGACGAGAACGATCAGCTTGCCGTTGACACGCTCCAGAAGATCTACGACGAGGTCTGGGGCGAGGGCGTCTACAAGTGCGTCGGCGTTCAGTCCGAGCAGGTCGTCTTCGGTGGTGGAAATATCCACTGCATTACGCAGCAGGAACCGTCCGCTTAATCGTCCGGCTTCCCGAGGCACCCCATCTCGCCGCTCAAACCGTCGCTCGCGTACCAAAGTACGCTTCGCTCCTCTCTCGCGGCGACCTGGGGCACCTCGGAAACCCAGCCGGTCAAGCGGACCGACGTAGCTAGTTACCGCATTAGTCATTGGTGCCAACCTTGGCAACAATGCAGGTCGAAAAAACGTCAGCGAAAACCCGCCAGAGCGAGCAAGGTGCCTTGAAGCGAGGCGGCATTGACCTTTTGGTCATGCCGTCGAAGCTGAAAGGCAGATTGCCGTTCTGGCGGGTTTGCAGCGTCGAGCAGTTACGCGGTTTGGTAAAACCGCGTAACTAAATACGTTCCGCGATCTCGTGGATGAGGTAGTCGGTCTTTTCCCAGCCCAGGCACGGGTCGGTGATCGACTTGCCAAAGACGCCGCCGTCGACCGGCTGGTTGCCGTCCTCCAGGTAGGACTCGATCATAAAGCCCTTGACCAGCTTAGAGATGGACTCGTTGCGGCGGCAGCTGTCGAGCACCTCCTTGCAAATGCGGTACTGCTCCAGCGGGCGCTTGCCCGAGTTGTCGTGGTTGCAGTCGATGACCGCTGCCGGATTGGCATAGCCGGCATGCTCGGTATAGCGTTCGGCCAAGCGTTCCAGGTGTTCGTAGTGGTAGTTGGGGTAGGTGCGCCCATCGAGACCGATGTAGCCACGCATAACGGCGTGTGCGAGCGGATTGCCGTCGCACTCGACCTCCCAGTTGCGGAAGATGAAGCTCTGGTGCGCCTGGGCGGCGTAAATGGAGTTGAGCATAACGGTGGTAGAGCCGGCAGTGGGATTCTTCATGCCGACGGGTACCGAAATGCCGCTCGACACCAGGCGATGCTCCTGGTTCTCGACCGAGCGTGCGCCCACGGCAACATAGCTCAGCAGGTCAACGAGGTATTGGTAGTTGGACGGGTAGAGCATCTCATCGGCGGTAAAGAAGCCGGTCTCCTCGATGACGCGCAGGTGCATGTGGCGGATGGCCTTGACGCCCTCGAGCAGGTCGTCGGGAGCCTCGGGGTTGGGGTTGTGCAGAAGACCCTTGTAGCCGGTGCCCTTGGTGCGCGGCTTATTGGTGTAGACGCGCGGAATGATGATGAGCTTGTCCTTGACCTCTTCGGCGGTCTTGGCCAGTCGGTTCATGTATTCAAGCACCGAGTCCTCGCGGTCGGCAGAGCACGGGCCGATGATGAGCACCTTGCGTGCGTCCTCGCCGGTAAAGACCTTGGCGACCTCGGCGTCAAATGCCTGTTTTTTGGCGGTAAGCTCGGCGGAAAGCGGCATTTCCTCGCGGATCTCCATGGGGATCGGCAGCCTGCGTTTGAATTCCATGGCCATAGGGGCCTCCTCAATCTATGGAAAGAGCAATAAGCGTATTGTCGAGTGTTCGGCATTATCCGCTGTCGCACGCTAAAGTGCAACCCCTTGTCACCCAGAAACCTACCAAAAAGGGACAGGTTTATTTTGGCAGGTTTTATCTGGGTAAACGTCGGCGGATGCCGGGAGGGAGCGGCGCCGCGCGGGACCCTAAGGCTGTTGTCGGTTCCCTAGGAAATACCCTGTGGGCAAAAAATGCCAAATATGAGTACGGTTGCTATCTTAGTATCATATTGCCTTCGCAAAATAATAGACATAACAGCAAAATATGTTCATTAACGCAAACACATATAAGTCCGCTATGGTGCTGTTTGATCAATTTAGGGACGCGTGTAAGCCGTGGGAGCGGCATTTGAGGCGGTTTTGGATGTTACTAAAAAGGTAACAGTACTCATATTTGCCCTTTTTTGCCCACGGGGTCTGGAAAGCGCCGTCAGTGAGGTCTCAGGGAAGGCGTTTCGAGGCTCGAAGGACACAAAACGGGGGTGCAGGTTGTCCTGCGCCCCCGTTTTCTTGGCATTGCGGTTGTTTGCCGCCGGTTTTTACGCCGCTTCGTCGAACTGCGAGTTGTACAGGTCGGCGTAGAAGCCGCCCTGGGCGAGCAACTCGTCGTGCGTGCCCTTCTCGACGATATCGCCGTCGCGAATCACCAAGATCACGTCGGCGTTGCGGATCGTGGACAGGCGGTGCGCGATGACAAAGCTGGTACGGCCCTGCATCAGCGCATCCATGGCACGCTGGATGAGCTCCTCGGTGCGGGTGTCCACGTTGGAAGTCGCCTCGTCTAGAATCAGCGCCGGGCGGTCGGCCAAAATGGCGCGGGCGATGGTCACGAGCTGGCGCTGACCCTGCGACAGGTTAGTGCCCTCCTCATTGATCATAAAGTCGTAGCCGCCGGCGAGCGTATGGATAAAGTGGTCGCAGCGCGCGGCACGTGCAGCGGCCTCGACCTCGGCGTCAGTCGCATCGGGGCGTCCGTAGCGGATGTTCTCGCGGATGGTGCCGTTAAACAGCCACGTATCCTGCAGCACCATGGCAAACTCGCCGCGCAGCGCCGCGCGATCCCAATCTCGCACGTCGACACCCTCGACGCGCAGCGAACCGCCGTCCACATCGTAGAAGCGCTGCAGCAGCTTAATGAGCGTGGTCTTGCCGGCGCCGGTGGGGCCGACGATGGCGATGGTCTGGCCGGGCTGCGCCTCGCAGCTAAAGTCGTGGATGATGGTCTTGTCGGGCGTGTAGCCAAACTTGACATGGTCAAACTCCACGTGGCCGGGGCGCTTTTCGGGAATCTGCGCGTCGGCCTTCTGCTCCTCCTCGGGCGCGGCCAGGAACTCAAACACACGCTCGGTGGCAGCTGCCATCGACTGCATCGTGTTGCTCACGTTGCCCAGCTGCTGCACGGGTTGCGTAAAGTTGCGAACGTACTGGATAAAGCTCTGAATGTCGCCGGGCGTGGCATTGCCGGCCAGCGCGAGCTGTGCACCCACCACGACGACGCCCACGTAGCCCATGTTGCCCACCAAGCTCATAAGCGGCATCATCAGGCCCGACAGGAACTGCGAGCGCCAGCCACTAATAAAGAGACGGTCGTTTTGGCGGTCGAACTCCTCGATCGAGGCCTCGGCGCGGTCGAACACCTGAATGACGTTCTGGCCGGCAAAGTCCTCTTCGATAATGCCGTTGACGGCGCCCAGAACCTGCTGTTGCTCGCGGAAGTACGGCTGCGAGAAGTGAATCATCACGGTCAAGATAATCGCGGCGGCCGGCAGCGTGAGCACGGTGACGCCGGTAAGCGGTAGGCTGATCGAA
>DBFWDM010000134.1:0-19944 GCA_048484635.1 Collinsella sp. | reverse complement strand
AATTGATGCCGACGAGTGCATCGCTTGTGGCGTTTGCGTCGACTCCTGCCCCGCTGGCGTTCTGGAGCTCCAGGACGTCGCTACCGTCGCTGACGAGGATTCCTGCGTCGCCTGTGGCGCTTGCCAGGACGCTTGCCCCGCTGGCGCGATCACCGAGATCGTCGAGGAGTAACAACTCCCCACTTGCACACTCAAAAGTACACCGTGCACAAAAAAGGAGGCTTCCGCATCGCCGCGGAGGCCTCCTTTTGCTTATATGGGCAGCTAATATGGCACCGCCGCCGGTTAAACTCGCGCCAGCGAAAACGCCCCATTTGAGGCAAGGTGGCTTGAAAGAGGAGGGAAACGTACTTTGGTGCGCGACCGACGATTGAAGGCCAGATTGTCCAAATGGGGCGCTTCCAGCGTCGGCTAAGAGAGATCGTCTTCGTAGGGCATCAGATCCGCCAGATAGCCCTTTTCCTTGAGTGTGGTCTCGATCTCGTCGAGGGTTTGCTCGTCCTCCGCCGCGATGCGATGGAAGTGATAGCCGCTCGTCACCGTTAGTAACGGGAAACTCTTGCCGCTCTCGATATCGTGCAGGTAGCGCTCAACATCGCGACGATTGCGAATGTCCAGGTCGGCTGTGATCTTACCGTACACGCGGTGATTGACGATCACGTTGAGCACGGCACCACCCGCGTCGACGATGCTCGTGAGCTCGTCACCTGCCTGCTCCACGCCATGGTGCACCTTGACCAGGCGCGTGGGCACGGCGGGGCTGCTGGGGGCCTCCTGCAGCACGTAGCCGCGATTGGTCGCCACGATATCGTGCCCATCGGCGCGCAGCAGGGCGATGTCTTGCACGACAATCTGGCGGCTCACACCCACCTCACGAGCAAGCGCACTGCCCGAGACAGGGTCTTTGGCTCCCTCGAGCACGCCCATGATGGCACGGCGACGCTCGCGGGCGTCCATTATTTACCGTCCAACAGACGCAGGCGCTTAAGCGAGAGGTCGAGAATCGGCGCAGAGTGCGTCAACGCCCCCGAGCTGATAAAGTCAACGCCCAGGTCGGCGAGCGCGCGGATATTGCTGGCGTCCACGTTGCCCGAGCACTCGGTCTTGGCGCGGCCGGCGATAAGCTCAATCGCGGCAGCCATGTCGTCGTGGGTCATGTTGTCGAACATGATGATGTCGGCGCCGGCCTCCACGGCCTCACGCACCATGTCCAGGTTCTCGCACTCGATCTCGACCGTCGTGGTAAACGATGCATGGGCGCGCGCCATCTCAATCGCGCGTGCCACGCCACCGGCGGCGTCGATGTGGTTGTCCTTGAGCATGACAGCCGTCGACAGGTTATAGCGGTGGTTGCTGCCACCGCCGATCTCGACTGCAGCCTTCTCGAAGACACGCATGCCCGGCGTGGTCTTGCGCGTGTCGACAAGCACGGTCTTGGTGCCCTCGAGCACCGCGGCCATCTGGTGTGTATAGGTAGCGATGCCGCTCATGCGCTGCAGGTAGTTGAGCGCCACGCGCTCGCCCGAAAGCAGCACGCGCGCATCGCCGCGCACCTGGCCCACGTGGTCACCGGCGTGCACCTCGTCGCCATCGACGACATCAAACAGCACCGAGCTCTGCGGATCCAGCAACTCAAAGGTGCGGGCAAACACATCCAAGCCGGCGATGATGCCATCGGCCTTGGCGATAAGCTCCACCGTGGCGGGACGCGCCGTAGGGCACACGCTCTCCGTGCTCACGTCCTCAAAGGTAATGTCCTCGCGTAGAGCCTGCAGAATCAGATCATCGACGACGAGCTTCATGGTAATGGGATTCATGGTCTACTCCTCCACGGCCTGCGTGCCGGCAGCACGGGCCAAATCATCGATTGCCAGGGTGTCGGCGCTCAGGGCACGATGACGGCCATCAAGCGCGGGATCGCCCGCCTGCTCTACGGCCAGTGACTCGCCGGTACGCATGTACCACGCGGCGCGGCGACCCCAGACCAGCGCCTCGAGCAGGCTGTTTGATGCAAGGCGGTTCTTGCCGTGAACGCCGTTGCAAGCCGTCTCGCCCGCGGCATAGAGCTCGGGCATCGAGGTGCGGCCGTCCTTGTCGACCCACACGCCGCCCATAAAGTAGTGCTGCGTGGGCGTAACGGGGATGGGCTCGTCCAAGATATCGCGGCCGTCCTCCAGGCAGCGTGCGCGGATGTTGGCGAAGTGCCCGGTCACCACGTCGCGCTCGACGGGGGCAAAGCTTAGCCACTCGTGCTCGGTGCCGTCCTGCTTCATCTGCTCGCGAATAGCGGCGGCGACCACATCGCGCGGCTGAAGCTCGTCGGTAAAGCGCTCACCGGCGGCATTGAGCAGAATCGCTCCCTCGCCGCGGCAGCTCTCGCTGATCAGGAAGGTGCGGCCCGGCTGCGGCGAGAACAGACCCGTGGGGTGAATCTGCACGTAGTCCAGGTGCTCCATCTTAATGCCATGCTCCTGAGCGATGTAGCAGGCATCGCCCGTGAGCTGCGGGTAGTTGGTCGAATGGTCGTATACGCCGCCGATGCCGCCCGTCGCCCACAGCGTGTGGCGGGCATGGATCTTAAAAGGCTCGCCGGCATGCACGCCCTCAGCGGCATTTGCCAGCTCGTCGGCGGGGCGAGCCGAATCATTCTCGTCCACGGCAACGGCGACAACGCCGGTGCACACCGTGGCGCCATCGCGCTCGGCGGTCAGGATGTCGGTCATGGCAACGTGTTCGAGAATCTGCACGTTGTCCAGCTTGCGGACAGCCTGGAGCAACTTGGTCGTAATCTCCTTGCCCGTAATATCGGCATGGAAGGCGATGCGTGGGCGGCTGTGCGCGCCCTCGCGGGTAAAGTTGAGGCTGCCGTCGGCCTTGCGCTCAAAATCCACGCCCATGGCCAGCAGGTCGTTGATGACCGAGCGGCTCGAGCGGATCATGATGTCGACGCTCTCGCGGCGGTTCTCGTAGTGGCCGGCGTGCATGGTGTCCTCAAAGAAGGCATCATAGTCGGAGCCTTCGGGCAGCACGCAGATTCCGCCCTGCGCGAGCATCGAGTCACACTCATCGACAGCGCCCTTGGAGAGCATGATCACGCGCGTGCTCGTCGGCAGATTGAGGGCCGCGTACAGGCCCGCCACGCCGCAACCGGCAATGACAACGTCGCACTCCATATCGGGGTATTGTTTGGTTTCCACAGGAATCCTCTCCCTTGTAATGTGACATAAGGGACTGTCCCTCATGTCACATTGGCTTAGCGCGCCGCGTACTCGAGCATGCGGTCGAGCGTGAGTTTGGCTTGGTCGGCAGCCTCGTCCGACACGCCGATCTGCACCTCGCCCTCGCCCGTCTCCAGGCAGCGCACGAGCTTTTCGAGCGTGATGAGATCCATGTTGACGCAGGTGGGTTGCACCGCGGGGAAGTAGAACTTTTTGCCGGTGCCCTCGCAGCGGCGCTCGAGCTCGTAGAGCACGCCGCGGACCGTCACGATGATGAACTCACTCGCGTCCGAATCCTCGGCGTACTTGATGATGCCGGCGGTGGAGCCGATGTAGTCGGCCTCGGCAAGGACGTCGGCCTTGCACTCGGGGTGCGCCAGCACGAGCGCATCGGGATGCGCCTCCTGCGCGTCGACAATCTGCTCGACGGTGATGATGTGATGGCGCGGGCAGTAGCCATTGTTGAGGATGACGTGCTTTTGGGGCACCTGCTCGGCTACGAAGCGGCCCAGGTTTTGATCGGGGATGAACAGGACGTGCTGCTGCGGCAGCTCGGACACGATCTTGACGGCGTTGGAGCTGGTGACGCACACGTCGCTCCAGCTCTTGATCTCGACCGTCGAGTTGACGTAGCAGACCACGGCAAGGTCGTCGCCGTACTCGGCGCGCGCCGCATCGACCGTCTCGCGCTTGACCATGTGCGCCATGGGGCAGTCCGCGCCCGGCTCGGGCAGCAGCACGGTCTTGGTGGGGTTGAGCAGCTTGGCGCTCTCGCCCATAAACTCCACGCCGCACAGCACGATGGTCTGCTGCGGCAGGCTCTTGGCGAGCTTTGCCAGGTAGAAGCTGTCGCCGACGTAATCGGCAACGGCTTGGACCTCGGGCGCCACATAGTAGTGCGCCAAGATCACCGCGTCACGTTGGGTTTTTAGTTGCTGAATGGCCTCGACGAGCTCTGCGGGCACCAGTGCCGCGCGCTCCGTTGCCGTCGTTGCCGATGCTAGGCCGGCCGCGATATCGCGCGCAAGCTCCGACGCATCCATGTTCGCGCTCTGTGCCATCAAGGCCCCTCTCTTTTGGCGGATCTTGGGGCTTTAGTATGACACCTAGGTTTACAGCTGACAAGACAGCTGTAAACCTAGGTGTAAAGTTGAACTAAAGATTCAATCATGCGGCAGGTCCATTTTCGAACTGGCAAGCTGAGGATAGTCGAAAATGGACCTGCCGCACGGTTCGAGCAGCCCGTTTTGTCTTGGCCCGAGAAGCGGTAGGCATAAAGCGGGTCCGGATCGCTCGATCCGGACCCGCTGGGAACTGGCATGCGGTTAAGCGCGGCGCTTCATGGCCCACGCCAGCAGCAGAGCTGCCACACCGGCAGCGAGTACGGCACCAGCCATGACGTACGCGCTGTCGCCGGACTGAGGCAGCGTCTCCTTGCCAGCCTTCTTCTTAGGCTTGGAAGTCGTAGTCGTGGTCGTAGTAGTCGTGGTGGTCTGGCCGGGAGCGGGCTTGGCAGCCTCGGCAACGGTGAAGGTCGTCTCGGCAGTGCCCGTAGCCGAAACCACGCTCAGCTTGTGTTCGCCCACGCCGAGCGTCTTTAGGAAGCTCGCCTTGAGCGTCACGATCGTAGAGCCCTCGGTGAGCTCGTAGTTCTCGGCCGCGACCTCCTTATCGTCAACCAGCACCTTCTGGAAGTACCTGATCGGCGCGTTCGAGCGGAAGCTCAGGTTCTTGGCGGTGTCGACCGTAATCGCCTGACCCTTACCGTCGATGATCTCGGGCTTCAGAATCGCGATCTCCTCGGTCTTGCCCTTCTCGCCGCAGACGGTGCACTCCTCATGCCTCTCTCCCTTGGCCTCAACGGTCGCCGGCTTGTCGACGACCCACTCAAAGGTGTGCTTGGCCTTGTCGAGGATCTCGCCGCAGCGGCAGACATGCCAGTGGTTCTTGGCGTCGTGTGCCCAGCCGGAGCCGTCGGGCTCGTGCTTAAGCACGCCCTCGACCGTCACATTCACGTCGTGCTCGACGTCCTTAAGCTCAAAGGTGCCGGCGTCGGAGAGCTTAACGGCCTTACCGTCAACCTTTACGGCGTAGTCCTTGCCCGCAAAGTACGCACTGTCGATGCTCATGGCGAGCTTTGCGGAGCCGTGCCAGTCGAGCTCGGTTGCCGTCGAGGTGAGCGTGTAGCCAACCTGGCTGCTCGGCAGCGTCACGACGAGCTTGCGACCGGTAGCCACGGTGACCTCGGTGACGGAAGACGCGTCGTAGTTGGCCTTGGCCTGATAGCGCACCTCGTACACGCCGGCGGCGAGGTCCTTGAGCTCGGTCACGCCCTCGCCCACGGCCTGGTACTCGGCAGCGCCCTTGGCGCGCCACTCCATGGTGGCGTCGACGCCCGTGATCTTGCCGTCGCGCTTGCCACTCACGGTCTCGGCGGTGGCCTGGACCTTCGGCGCGTCCTGAGCGGCGTTCTTGATGGAGAACTCGCACGTCAGGCCCTCAGTCGGCAGCGCGTAGTTGCCAGCGGCCTTGCCCGTCAGCGCACCGAGGGTCGCCGTGTAAAAAGTGCCGGCCTCGGTCTGGGAGCCCTCGACGGTCGCGCCGAGGTCATCATTGCCGATAACATTGCCGAGCGTGGCCACAGGGCAGTGCTCCTTGCCGTCATAGGTGAACTCGGTGGTGCCCCACGTCACAGTGAGCAGACGCAGGTTGATGGTGAACATGCCGTCGACGAACATGATGCTGTAGTTGGGGTTTGCACCCTCGGGCTGCGTCAGCTGCAGAGCATAGCCGCCCTCGCGCACGTTGTCGTCATCTTCGCGCTCGATCTCGAGGCCCTGAAGCGTTTCGCCCGCGACGAGTTTGCCAGAAGTGACATCCCACGTAAACACGGGGTCAGCCTCGCCGTAGGTCTTAGAATCGTCCTGGGCGGTGACCGTAATCGCGCGCGGCTTGACCTCGAGCGTAACCTCACCCTCGGCCTTCACACCGTCGATCGTCACCTTATAGGAAACAGTCAGTGTGCCGACGTCCTTGATCTTGGGGGCCTCGGGAGACCAGTTCTTGCCATCGGCGCTGTACTGGGCCGTCGCGCCCTCGGGCAGTCTCGTCGCATCGACCGTGTGATACGCACCGTCGTACTCGCCGGAGTAGCCAACGATAGCGGCAACCGGAATCTCGACTGCAGGCAACGCACGCCCACAGACCGTGCACTGCTGATGCTTGGAGCCGGCCTCGGTTGCCGTGGGCGTCTTGTCGACAACCCACTCAAAGGTGTGCGTTGCCTCGTCGAT
Organism: Collinsella sp.; assembly: GCA_048484635.1. GTDB lineage: Bacteria > Actinomycetota > Coriobacteriia > Coriobacteriales > Coriobacteriaceae > Collinsella. The sequence goes on along the minus strand of DBFWDM010000134.1, from coordinate 13,433 downwards.
TTTCTCGCCGCAGGTGCACTCGTGCCAGTGCGTATTATCGTTGGAGAGCCACTTATCGTTCACGGCCTCGTGCTTGCGCACACCCTCAACCGTGATGGCGGTATTCTCCTCGACATCGCTCAGGACGAACCTTCCGCCCTCGTTCTTCTCGAGAACCACACCGTTTGCCTTGACAGCAAAGTCGTCGCCCGCGTAGTAGCCATCGGAGATCTTTACCGAGAACTCCACGCTTTCGTGCCACTGCAGCCTGTTCGGGCTATGCCACACTATCGAGTACGCGTCATTTTTCTCGGAAAGGCTGACGTTCAGGTACTTGCCCTTGCCGACATGCACTTCCACAGGCGTGGACGGCATGTAATTATTGGTCTCGGCATACCAGACCTGGTAGTCGCCAGCGGCAAGATTCTCAATCTTACCGTCTTCGGAAACCATGGTCTCGCCATCGGCGTCCCCGGCTTCGGTGCGGAACAGGCGGTAGGCGACGCCGCCGCGCGCGCCTTCGATCTTGCCGTCGCACTTGCCACGGATGGTTTCGGCGGTAGCCTTCAGGCCCTGAGGCTTCTCCTGCTCGGCCTTATAAATCGTGTAGGTATACTCAAGGTTTTCGGTAGGAAGGGCGTAATTCTTGATGACCTCGGGGTCACCGGCGAGGCCCGTCACCTTTGCCGGATAGCTACCGGCATCGATGCCCGTCGCGTTCTCGACCTCATAGGAGACCTTGCCCTCGTCACCCTCGGCAACATTGCTGACCGTGACCTTGGGGCCCTGAGGCTTGCCGTTATAGGTATACGTTCCGACCGTCCAGCCAACACCAATCTGGCGCTTGGTGATCTCGAACGTGCCGGTCTGGAGCGTCGGAGCATAGTTCGCCCGCTGGATCTTGTCCCACTTGTCGCCGACCTTGCTTTCCTCGATCGTCAGCGTATAGGCGCCCACGTTCTCGCCAGCCTCACGGTGGATCTTGAACCAAGAGAGCGGGTGGCCCTGAACAATCGAGCCCTCGACGGCTTCGAGCTCAAAGGTTGGATCGTCGAGACCGTACATCTTCGAAGCGTCCTTGGGCTTCACCGTCACCGGACGGGGATCGACCTTAAGCTCGACCTCGCCCTTGCAGATGTCCCCAGACGTAAGGATCGCCTCAAACTCGACGGTCTTGGTACCGGCATCGCAGATGAGCGGAGACTCGTCACTCCACTTCTTCTCGCCCTTCTCGCGATACTTAATAGATGCAACAGTCTCGGTGTCAACCGTCACGCCGTGCCGCTCGCCATCGTAGGTGCCCGAGTAGCCCTTGATGCCGAAGGCGGGGATCTCGACAGACTCGCGCTCGTAGCCGCACGTCTTGCAGTGCTCATGCTTGGAACCGGGCTTATCAGCCGTAGCGGCCTGGTCGACGACCCACTCAAAGTCATGCTTTGCGCGGTCAACGTCCTCCTTGCCACAGGTGCAGGTGTTCCAGTGTTCGGCGTCGTCGTGCTTCCAACCGCTACCGTCGGCCTTCTTGGGGCCGTCCTTGACCTCAACCGTCAGGGCCTCGGAGGCGCTATGGTTACGGTCGGCCTTAAGGCGAACGCTGTATTTGCCAGCGGCGAGGCCCTTAACCGACGTCTCGCCTTCGGCAATCCGCTGATAGTCGCTGGCAACCTCGGCTTTCCACTCGTAGGTATTATCAATCCCGTCGATGCTGCCATCCGCCAAGGCATGCCCGGTCGCGGCCGTCGTCTTAACGTCCTTGGGAGCGGCCTGATCGGCGGGAGCGATCTTAATCTTAAGCTCGCCCTCCACCGGCACGTAGTCGGGTGCGGTAATACGGTACTTAATTATCTCGGCACACACGTTGTCGTAGACATCGCGCGTGACATTGGTATAGGAGGGGATTCGGTCTTCGTACAGCAAGCCACCATCGACGCTATATTCGATCTGCATGCCCTCGGGGGCGTTGTCGACCGTCACCGACGGCGAGTGAGCCTTGCCATCATAGGTGCCGTCAAAGCCCTTGGCCTGAACATTCTCGAACTGCGTGCCGTAGATGCTCCAGTAGAAAAACTTGCAGGAGTAAATTGACTCGTAGGATGCGAAGTTTCCCAGGCCCCAGAGCTGGCTCCGGTACGCACCTGGATCTTTCTCCGAAACCGATTCGCCCCAAGCGAGGCGTTCGAAATCGACGCCCTCTTTAAGCTCAATCCATTCGTCACCAAGCTTATACGTCACCTTAATGCGAGGCGTTATCTCCTCACCCGTCCACTTATAAGACGGAACGTCGTTGAGCACGTCACCGTTGCTGAACCTGACGTTATCCTTCAGCTTGTCGTAGCCAATGATTTCGACCTTGCAAAGATCCTTGCGGTTGGAGTCCTTCTCCGCAAGCGAGGCAGGGTTGATCTTGAACACGCGCTCGAGCGTAACATCGTTCTGCCCCTCGACGGCAACCGTCGCCACCACGCGATAGGTGCCCGCATCGCACGGCTGCGACCCTTCCATCTCGATGCCCACGGTGTCATTCTCATCAGCGCAACGGTAAAAGCGTGCGCTCACAATCTTTACCTTGCCCTGGGCCACAGCGTTGTCCTTTTGAGACGGCTTAGTCGTAGCAAGCACGGCGTCGCGCTGTTTGCCGTTGTAGGTAAAGCTCAGGTCGCCTCTCTTGGACGACATCAGCGAGATCGCCTCGCCGTCCCTGGAGTAGACACAGTGTGAGGCCTCATACTGTCCGTTGCACGTAGCCGCGATGCTGTACCCATCCTTGTTGGCGGAATAGGTCCACTCGTGCTCGTGCTTGCGATGGATGACCTTGACCTCGCCACCGGCAACGTCGTATGCAAGGTCGGCGTTGGCAAGCTTGAGCCTGCTCGCGAGATCTTCCTGAGAGAGATCGCTCGTGCCGAGGTTCACATATTCATAGTAGTAGTGCTGCTTATTGGATTCGGAATCGAACTTGGAATCATCGACAGACAGGACAGCTTCGCCCGTAAAAGACTTATCGACATGAACCTTACCGTAGCTGCCGACATCGGACGCATCGACACCCTTCGCCTTGGCCGTGGTGACCTTCGTGTTGCCAGCGAGCGTCACAGAACCAAGGGCATAAATTGCGCAGCGCTTCTCGTCCTGACCGCTTATGTCGCGACCGTTGAAATAATCAGAGGGGAACACGAACGAATCGTCGATAACCGTACCGTTTATGGTGCACGACGCATCCTTTGCCACCGCAATGGCACTCGTCATGTGCATCTGATATTGAATATCCCACACCTTGAACATATAAGAGCAGGGTCCATTCCATGACGCGTTATTTGTTGAACGAATGCTGCAGTTATTCAGAGCAACTATGGCATTTTTGACGCCAATATTGCCCGCATGCACATGACCGCTCTCAACCTTCATCTCGTCGCATGCAATCATTCCTTGACTGTTGTTTTCGAACGTACAGCCGTTCAACGTAACTTTTGGAGTCTTCGACCGCCCGACCACGCTCAAGGCGCCGACGCAGTCATCACTATTATTTTTAAACGTGCAGTTGACAAACGTTGCATCCACCGCGACCTGGCTGCCTCTGATAGTCACAGGCGCCGGCGAGGCTTCGTAAATTTCATTACCCTGGTCAACCTTGAATGCGTTGTTCTTGCAGCATTTCCAACCGCTGACATTCACGTTCGTGAAGCTGGCCGTCTCCCCCGCACCCATAGTTCCATAGAGCGTGATTGCCCGAACGGTATCTTTGTTATCGGTCCTTGAAACAAGCTTGAGGTTTTTCACGGAAAGGTTGAGGCTCTTGCCCGTATTCGGCTTATCGACACCTCCACGTGCTTCGTAATCGTTGCTATCGCTCAAAAACGTTTTTCCATCGCAGCGGACCTCGGCCGAAGTGCCTGAATCGCCGATGAACTCGACATAACCGCCCTTAAGCACAAAGAGGGGGTGCTGCGAATACGTAAGGTCGCGCTTAACGGTCAGCGGACCGCCCAGAGACGAGCTATCGGTGAAATATAGGCGGGTCGGATTCTCCTTGGTGCCGCCCTCGACCTCATAGTGGTCGATATCAACCGTGCCGGCAAACCGATAGTCTTTGCCGCCGGAAAGTTGGATTACATCACTTTCGCCATACGAAAGCTCGCTTTTCAGGTGTTTCGGTTTGATCGCGGCGGACGGATACGCCTCCGCTACCGTAGGCGTGGCGAGCGTCGTCGCCGCACCCCCAAGCGCCAGCGCTGCGGCCAGCACGCAAGCAGCAAGTCTGCGCATCCCCATCTTCTTCTCCCTCATCACAGCTCCCCTTACCCCTATGCTTTCGCAATGCTCGTTATCGTTTGGCGCCGACGGCCGGCATGATTCCCCGTCCGACCGCCGGCATCGATTGACATGTTTATCCATGGATTATTTTGCTGCTGCACTTTCTAACGCCCTGCCGCTTGGCGCGAGTTGCACGTCGTGGGGCGCAAACGGGGCACACCTCCGCGGGCGGCGCGCACCCAATGTGGCAAAATCGAACTACTAAGGGGGCCCGAATGCTCAAGATTATCGCCTGCGACGACGACGTCGCTTTTCTAGATGGACTGCACCGGATGATCGACCGCTGGTCGACCGAGACGGGCACGGCAGTCGACGTTGCGCTCGTCACGCGCGGCGAAGACCTGCTGGCCCGCCATGCCGCATCGCGCGCCGACATCATTCTGCTCGACATGATCATGCCGCTCGTCAACGGCATGGACACCGCGCGGGAGCTGCGCCAATCCGACACCGCCGTGCGCCTGGTGTTCCTCACCTCGTCGCCCGAGTTCGCGCTGGAGTCCTATGAGGTCCGCGCCTTCGACTACCTGCTCAAGCCCGTAGCGTACGGACGCCTGGCGCAACTGCTCGACGAGCTTTCGAGCATGCGACCCGCCGCGACCGATGAGCTCGTAACCAAAACGTCCTTTGGCTACCACGCCCTGCGCCTGTCCGATATCGAATACGCCGAGGCCCGCAACAAGCACGTGGTATTCCACCTGCGCGACGGGCGCGATATCGAGGCGCTCGAGCCGTTCCGCAACATCGAGGACCAGCTAGCCAAAAACGCGAGCTTCTTTAAATGCCACCGCAGCTACCAGGTCAACCTGCGCAATATCGACCACTTCAACCGCACGGATATCGTCATGCGCTCGGGCGCTTGCATCCCGCTGGCGCGCAGCTGCAAGCAGGGTTTCCAGGATGCCTACTTTGCGGCACGGTTCGAGGGCGGGAGGCGCTGATGCTCCCCACGGCCGAGATGATACTTTGGGCCATCCACCACGCAACAACCCTGCTTTTTGGCGTTTTTGCCTCGGCGGCGCTCTGCGGCATCGAGATCAACCGGCGCCATGCGCTTGAGCTCGTGATGGTCAGTGCCGTAACCGGATGCGCATTCGGCCTCGCCGACGCCGTCGGCGGCGAGCTTTTCGCCCGTCAGGCATATCCGCTCGTCGTGCATCTGCCGCTCGTCATCTATCTGTGCGCGCGCTATCGCCTGAGCCCGCTGCTCGTTATGCTGGGCGTCACCAGTGCTTATCTGAGCTGCCAGTTCAGCAACTGGGTGGGCATCGCCGCGCTCGCCGCCACCGACTCGCAAATCGCGTACTACGTGGCACGCATTATCACCACGGCCGCCGTCTTTGCAATCCTGCTGCATTGGGCCAGCGACATCGGCCCGCGCCTGGCGGTTAAAAGCCCCACCGAGCTCGAGATTCTACTCATCCTGCCGCTCGTCTATTACATCTTTGACTACGCCACTAACGTCTACACCACGCTCTTCCACTCGGGCTCCGTGGTGACGGTTGAGTTTTTGGCGTTTGCGCTTTGCGCGTTCTACCTTATGTTTCTTGCTGTGTATCTGCGCGAATACGAGGCAAAGGAAACCGCCGAGCGCGAGCGCTGGATGCTTGCGACCCGCGACAGCGCGGCCATCAAGGAACTCGAGGCCTGGCGCCAATCTGGACGTGAGCTTTCGGTCCTCCGCCATGACATGCGGCACTTCCTGCGCGGCCTTGCGGCTTTGATCGAGGAGGGCCGCATCGACGAGGCACTCGAGCGCATCGACGAGCTCTGCGAGACGAACGACCGCACCGCCGTGCGCCGCTACTGCGCCAACGACACGGTCAATATCGTGCTTTCGTCATTTAGCTCCGATATCAACCGAAACGGCATCACCGCCGATTTGCGCGCTGCCGTGCCCGAGAGCGTCCATGTAGCCGACGTCGATCTGTTTAGCGTGCTCTCAAACGCCCTGGACAACGCCATCGTCGCCGCAAGCGCCGCCCCCCAGGGCAAGCGATTTGTCGATCTGGACCTGCGTTGCGAGGACGGGCAACTGCTCCTTTTGGTCTCCAACACGTTTGGGCGCCCGCCGCGCATGGTCGACGGCATGCCCGTAGCCGGGCACACCGGACACGGCTTTGGAACCAAGAGCATTAAGCTTGCCGTCGAACGCATGAACGGCAACTGCCAGTTTCGCATCAACGGCGACCGGTTTGAGCTTCGCGCCGTGATGTAAGGGCGCGACAAGTCGGCGCCGCGCTCGACCCGTCAGGACCGCCTTGCCGGCTCCGGTCCGCTACAGCGGCGCGGCTGCCGGGGTCAGCTGCTTGATGTATGCCCACATGCGCTGCTTGGCGGCTTTGTCAGTGAGCGCCGCCTCAAAACCGTCGAGCGCGAGCACGCGACGACCCTGCACATGGGCGACCAAGCCGGGCTTGAGCATGGCGGTATCGAAGTCGTCGATTGCCACGAGCATGTCGGCATAGGTCTCGCGCATGGTATCGGCCGCGCGATCGTCTAACAGCAGGACCGCCTCGGGGTCCAAGGCCTCGAGCGCCTCGCGGAACAGCTCGCACGGCAGGCCCTCGCCTGTCGCAACCGCCCCATCGCCCGCGCCGGCAACACTTGCCAGCACGCAAAAATCCTCTGGCGCGTAGCCGATGGCGCCGAGCGCTTTGCGCAGCGCAGCACCGTCCGGACCGGCAGCCAGCTCGCCGCCCGCACGTTCGGCATCGTCTAAATCACCTTTTACCAGCACAATCGGCGAGCACGCATTTCCTGCGATACGCACGCCGCGGCCCGCGAGCGATGCGAGCTCCTGCTCGGTCGCCTGGGCGATGGCTTCTTTTTTCTGGCTTTGTGACGTGGGCATGCGCTCTCCAATCGTTTGCGTGCCCACCATTATATAAAAGAGCCGCCTGCGAGTGGTTGCATTACGGGCCGTTGGGTATAAGCACGGTCGTACTGAGTTTTACGCGGCCGAGCCGCGTCGCACTATGGAGGTCACCATGGCTGACATTAAGCAGATTACCCCCGAGAACTTCGATTCCGTCGTTAACGGCAGCCTTCCCGTGCTGGTTGATTTTTGGGCACCGTGGTGCGGTCCCTGCCGCTCGCTCTCGCCCATTGTTGACGAAGTGGCCGACGAGCTGGCCGGCAAACTTGCCGTCGCCAAATGCAACGTCGACGACAATCAGGACCTGGCCATGAAGTTTGGCGTTATGAGCATCCCCACGCTGGTTGTCTTTAAGAACGGCGAGGAAATCGACCGCTCCGTTGGCGCGCTGCCCAAGGCCAGGCTGCAGGCGCTGCTTGAGAAGCACCTGTAATACGCCGGTCATGTGCTGCCGTCCATGAGCGGTTTTGCGCCGCTCACCGGAGAGCCGGGTGCTGCGCCCGCGACCACGGATAGTATGGTAATCACAAACAGCCCCCAGTGAACGGGTGCGGGTCAGACGGACTCGCACCCGTTTTCTTATGCGGCGATGCGCAAAGCGGGCGTAGTAGAATCTGAACCACTGATTAGACCCGTACAAAAGGAGATTTCCCATGCATGACGTCGGAATGAACATGAGCCAGCTTGCCATGAGCGTCAAGCAGGTCAACGACACGATCGAGCTCGCCCACGAGTGGAGCCATCAGCTGCTGCATGCAACCGAGAACTTTGATATGGAGCGCATTGGCGCCAAGCTCGAGGCCGCCATGGCGGCGCTCCACGAGGCGCACGACGCACTCGAGGGCTATGAGGATGCCATCGAGGCCGACCATAACTCTGTTGGCTCCGTAAAGCTGGTGTAGCGTGGCCGAGCACGAGCACGAGCATTCGCACGGGCCGACCGGCGACGCGGGCTGCCGTTGCAGCGGCTCCGCCTCCGAGCTGGTCCGTTTTTCGGTCACCGCGCCCGACGACCTGCTGCGCCGCTTTGACGAGCAAATCGCGCGCCGCGGTGACGTGGCCAACCGCTCCGAAGCTGTACGCGACCTGATTCGCGCCTCGATTGCCAAGGAGCAGATGCGAACGCCCGACGAGCAGGTCATCGGATCGCTCACCATGATTTACGACCATCACACCGGCGATCTGACGCGCCGCCTGGACGAGGTGCAGCACGACTACACCGACGAGATCGTATCGACCATGCACGTGCATCTGGATCACCACAACTGTTTGGAGATTCTGGCACTTAAGGGTCGCGGCGAGCGTGTCTACGAGCTGGCTGACCGTCTGCTGGGCCTGCGCGGCGTTAAACACGGCGAGCTCACCTGCGCCGCCACCGAGCAGAGCCTGGGGCTGTAACAGCACACATTTCAATGAAGGAGGGTCGCATGCGACATGTGCATATCCATGTAACGGGCATTGTGCAGGGTGTCGGCATGCGACCGTTTGTGTATCGCGAGGCCATGGCGCACGGCATTTGCGGCTGGGTGCTCAACGCGGGCGATGGCGTGCATATCGAAGCGCACGCTCCAAGCGAGTCGCTCGACAAATTTGTCGCCGCGCTTTCCGTGCATGCGCCCGCGGCGTCTCGCGTGGAGCATGTCGAGGTTGTGGACCTAGCGCCCGGCGACTGGAACGCCGCCAACGAGCAGGGTTTTCGCATTGTGGCGTCGCAGGATCAAACTGCCCACACGACGCTCATCTCGCCCGACATCGCCACATGCGACGACTGCCTGCGCGAGCTGTTCGACCCCGCCGACCGACGCTTTCATTATCCCTTTATCAACTGCACCAATTGTGGACCGCGCTTTACCATCATTCGCTCGCTGCCCTATGACCGAGCGGCAACCTCGATGGATCGCTTTCCCATGTGCCCCACCTGCGCCGCAGAGTATGCCGACCCGCTCGATCGGCGGTTTCACGCGCAGCCCGATGCCTGCTTTGATTGCGGACCGCATATTACGTGGCGCGAGGCCAGCGATGCCATCATCGAACGCTGCGTCGAGCTGCTGGCAGGCGGCGGCATCGTCGCCGTCAAGGGTCTCGGTGGGTTCCACCTAGCCTGCGACGCCGCCAACGAACGGGCAGTGTGCGAGTTGCGCCGTCGCAAGCGTCGCAGCAACAAGCCGCTTGCCGTTATGGTGCGCAGTCTTGCCGACGCCGAGTGCCTATGTCACGTCGATGGCGTTGAGCGCAACCTGCTGGCCGGCAGTGTTCGTCCCATTGTGCTGCTGCGTCGCCGCGCAGCCGGCAACGACGTCCACAGCTCCCCCAACGCCCTCGAACTCGCGCCATCCGTCGCGCACGACTTGCCCGAGCTTGGCGTCATGCTCCCCTACACCCCGCTTCAACATTTGCTGCTCGCCGCAGCCGCAGCGCACGGTATGCGAGCACTCGTCATGACCAGCGGAAATCTGAGCGAAGAGCCCATCGAGACCGACGATGCCCTTGCATGGGAGCATCTCGTTGCCGCCGGCATCGCCGATGCGCTGCTCGGCAACGACCGCGCGATTCTGTCGCGCTACGACGACTCCGTGGTACGCGTAGTCGACGGGGTCGTCATGCCCGTGCGCCGCGCACGCGGATATGCGCCGCAGCCGCTGTCGTTGCCGGCGCTCGACAACGCCACGCCCTGTGTGCTCGCCTGCGGGCCGCAGCAAAAAGCCACGATCGCACTCACGCGCGAGGACACCGACGGCCATGCGGCCTGTTTTGTGTCGCAGCATATCGGCGATGTCGAAAACGGCGCGACTTTCGATGCTTGGAGCGCCGCACGCACGCGTCTGGAAAGCCTCTTTGACCTGGCGCCTGCCGCCTTGGCATGCGACATGCATCCCAGTTATCTGTCGAGCCAATGGGCGCGCGAGCAGGCACGGGAGCACAATCTGCCGCTTATCGAAGTCCAGCACCATCATGCGCACATCGCGAGCGTCATGGCAGAGGCGATTGCCGCAGGCCGGCTTGCGCCCGATACACGCGTCCTCGGCATCGCCTTCGACGGCACGGGTGCCGGCACCGATGGCACCATATGGGGCGGTGAGTTTCTTGTCGCCCATCTCGCCGATTTTGAGCGCGTCGCGCATCTGCGCACCTGGGCGCTTCCCGGTGGCGCCGCATCCGTACACGATGCCCGCCGCAACGCCTTTGCCCTGCTCAGCGAGCTCGACCTGCTCGAGCACCCGGGAGCCGTGGGGCTCTTGAACAGCCTTGACGAGCAAACGCGCAGCATAACGGCAACGATGATCGAGCGCGGCATCAACAGTCCGCGCACCAGCAGTATGGGTCGCCTGTTTGATGCCGCAGCCGCGATTTTGGGCATTTGCGGCCAGGCAACCTACGAGGGCGAACCCGCCATCGAGCTCGAAGCCGCCGCTTGGCGTGCACTGGACGGCAAAATCGCCCGTTTTCCCGACAACAACGCCGGCTATTTCGCATCTGGCCCATCGTGGCTGGACGGCCCCTATGTTCTGGACCAGAAAGCACTCTTTGAGGCACTTTTGGGAGGAATTGAAGCCGGAGCGCCCGCCGACAGGCTCGCACTCGATTTCCATGTCTCCGTCGCGCGCTCCTCGGCGCGCATCGCCAGCGATATCTGCGTGCACGAGGGCATCGACACCGTCGCGCTCTCGGGCGGCGTCTTCATGAACCGACTTCTGCTTCAGCTCCTCGCCCGCGAGCTCAAAAGCGCAGGCCTTACTGTCCTTGTCCCCCACACCGTACCCGTCAATGACGGCTGCATCGCCTACGGTCAGGCGGCAGTCGCAAGCGCTCGTCTTGCGCAGGTTGCATCGCAGTAGGCTGTTCGGCCAGCCCGCAAGCCGCCGTCTCACAGGTGTAGCGCGTTTGCCCGCAGCGCCCGCGAGCGCTACCATCAACTGATGGATTATTGAGCGCCCGTCCAGCGCAAAGCGTATAAAAGGGGAACAATATGTGCCTTGCCGTTCCCGGTAAAGTAGTCAAACGCGACGACGACCTCAAGGCCACCGTCGACATGATGGGCATCGAGCGCCCCGTGTCGCTGCGACTCGTGCCGACGGCGCAGGTTGGCGACTATATTCTCGTACACGCCGGCTTTGGCATCCAGATTGTCGACGAGCAGGAAGCACAGGAAACGCTCGAGCTTGTTAATGCCATGTCCGAGCTGGTCGAAGAAGACCAGCTGACCACCAACCCGGCGGAGGCTTACTAGTGGCGCCCGAGCAGCCGGCGCGCTCCGGTATCGATTTCTCGGCATTCCGCGATCCCAAGCTGGCTCGCGAGCTCATCGAGCGCATTCATGAGCTTGTCGGCGACCGCACCATCAACCTTATGGAAGTCTGCGGCACGCATACCGTGAGCATCGGGCGCTATGGCTTTCGCTCCATTATGCCGGCCGGGCTCAAGCTGCTGAGCGGCCCGGGCTGCCCCGTCTGCGTCACCGCCAACCCCGACATCGACCACGCAATCGCGCTCGCCAACATAGACGGCGCCATCATCACCACCTTTGGCGACATGATGCGCGTGCCCGGATCGTCCACCTCGCTCGCTGCACAAAAGGCGGCAGGGCGTGACATTCGCATTGTGTACTCCCCGCTCGATGCACTCGACATTGCCGAGCAAAACCCCGATCGCCCGGTTATTTTTATGGGCGTGGGCTTTGAGACCACAACGCCCACCATCGCCGCCGCCATCTTGGAGGCCGAAGCGCGCGGGCTTTTGAACTTCTCGGTCTATTGCGCCCACAAGACCACGCCGCCGGCGTTGCGCGCCATCGCTAACGATCCCGAGACCGCCATCGACGGCTTTATCCTGCCGGGACACGTCGCCACCATCACGGGCTTGGCGCCCTTTAGCTTTTTGGTCGACGAATTCAATACCCCGGGCGTGGTCACGGGATTTGAACCGGTCGATATCCTGCAGGGCATCTGCATGCTGGTCCAGATGGTTGTCGAGGACAGGCCGGCGATTGACAACGCCTACCGCCGTGGCGTCAACGCAGACGGCAACCCCGTGGCGCGCCAGCTGGTCGAGCAGGTGTTTGAGCCATGCGACACCACGTGGCGCGGGCTGGGGCCGATTGCCAACTCGGGCCTTTCCATCCGCCCCGAGTTCTCGCGCTTTGATGCCCGCGTTCGCTTTGACGTGCCCGTTGAGCCGACGGTTGAGCCGCGCGGATGCCGCTGCGGCGACGTGCTGCGCGGAGCCATTACGCCGAGCAGCTGCCCGCTCTTTGGCCGCACCTGCACGCCCGAGCACCCCGTCGGCCCGTGCATGGTGAGTTCCGAAGGCAGCTGCGCGGCGTACTACCGTTACCGAGTCTAGCCCGAACGCCCCCGCGCACTGACACCTCCCACGATTGGAGTTTTGGATATGTCCCATAGCATCACCGATAGCACCGTCCTGTTGGGCCACGGCTCCGGCGGACAGATGATGAAGCGCATCATCGATGAGGTCTTTTTAGATGCCTTTGGTTCGCCCGAGCTGCTCGAAGGCAACGATGCCGGCGTCGCCGCGCTGCCCGCGAGCGGGCGCATCGCCATGTCGACCGACAGCTTTGTAGTCTCGCCGCAGTTCTTCCCCGGTGGCAACATCGGCCGCCTCGCCGTGTGCGGAACCGTTAACGATGTCGCGACCTCGGGCGCCAACGTGCGCTACCTGTCGTGCGGCTTTATCCTTGAAGAGGGCTATCCCATGGATAAGCTCCGCCAGATTGTGCAGACGATGGCCGAGACGGCGCACGAGGCGGGCGTGTCCATAATCACGGGCGACACCAAGGTGGTCGAGCGCGGCGGGGCCGACGGCGTCTATATCAATACCGCCGGCGTGGGCGAGGTGCCTGCGGGCGTGGCGCTCAGCGGCGCAAACTGCCAGCCCGGCGATGTCATCCTGGTCTCGGGTACACTGGGCGACCACGGCATCGCTATCATGAGCCAACGCGAGGGTCTGGCGTTTTCGAGCACCATCGAAAGCGACGCCGCGCCGCTCAACCACCTGATTGCCGATGTGCTTTCCGCAGCACCCGACACACGCTGCTTCCGCGACCCCACGCGCGGTGGCCTGGCCTCGACGCTCAACGAGTTTGCGCAGGCCAGCGGCGTTGCCATGGAGATCGACGAGGATGCCGTGCCCGTGCGTCCCGACGTGCAGGCCGCCTGCGAGATGCTCGGCTACGATGTGCTGCAGGTGGCAAACGAGGGCAAGATGGTTGCCGTCGTGCCGGCCGAGCAAGCCGATGCCGCGCTGAGCGCCA
>DBFWDM010000133.1:0-1789 GCA_048484635.1 Collinsella sp. | reverse complement strand
CGCTACGAAAACTGAGCCGTTCGCCGAATATTCCGTGCATTTCGCGGTATTATAGGGGCTGCATGTCATGTCCCTTTCGAAGGGTCGCCCGGCAATCGCCAGCCACGACCCCCAGACGGGACGCCAACACGATAGAGAGGAGAGGCATGCAGTACTCACAGGAAGTGGAGAACATGTGCCCCGTTGCCAAGGGTGCATACCACGGCCCCGCACCCATCCCCGAGGAGGGCAAGTGGGTCCAGGCTAAGGAGATTTCCGACATCTCCGGTCTTACGCACGGTGTGGGTTGGTGCGCACCTCAGCAGGGCGCCTGCAAGCTCACGCTGAACGTCAAGGACGGCATCATCGAGGAGGCCCTCGTTGAGACCATCGGCTGCTCGGGCATGACCCACTCTGCCGCCATGGCTTCCGAGATCCTTCCCGGTAAGACCATCCTCGAGGCCCTCAACACCGACCTCGTCTGCGACGCCATCAACGTCGCTATGCGCGAGATCTTCCTGCAGATCGTTTACGGCCGCAGCCAGACCGCGTTCTCCGAGGGCGGCCTGCCCGTGGGCGCCTCCCTCGACGACCTCGGCAAGGGCCTTCGTTCTCAGGTCGGCACCATGTTCGGCACCAAGGCCAAGGGCGCTCGTTACCTCGAGCTCGCTCAGGGCTACGTCACCCGCATGGCTCTCAACGACAAGAACGAGATCATCGCATTCGAGTTCCTGAACCTCGGCAAGTTCACCGACGCCGTCAAGGCCGGCAAGACCCCCGAGGAGGCCATCGCTGGCGCTATGGGCCACTATGGTCAGTGGGAGAACGCTGCCAAGTACATCGACCCGCGCACCGACGAGGAGACTCACTCCGTCGCCAGCGTGTTCCCGGTTCACGAGTAGAAAGGGAGGGAAATAACTATGACTGTTACGTTCGAAGGTTACGAGCGCCGCGCTGACAAGATCAACAAGTGCCTCGCCGACAACGGCATCGCCTCCCTCGAGGAAGCTCTGCAGATCTGCACCGACAAGGACTTCAACCCGCGTGAGATCGTCAACAACACCCAGTCCATCGCCTTCCAGAACGCCGAGTGGGCCTACACCCTCGGTTGCGCTCTCGCTGTCAAGCGTGGCGCCAAGTCCGCTTCTGAGGCTGCCGCCATCATCGGCGAGGGCATCCAGGCCTTCACCGTCCCCGGCTCCGTCGCTGAGGACCGCAAGGTCGGTCTGGGCCACGGCAACCTGGGCGCTATGCTGCTCTCCGACGACACCGAGTGCTTCGCCTTCCTGGCCGGCCACGAGTCCTTCGCTGCCGCTGAGGGCGCTATCGGCCTGGCTCTGAACGCCAACAAGGCTCGTAAGAAGCCGCTGCGCGTCATCCTCAACGGTCTGGGCAAGGACGCTGCTCAGATCATCGCCCGCATCAACGGCTTCACCTATGTGAAGACCCAGTTCGACTACTACACGGGCGAGCTCAAGGTCGTCGAGACCATCCCCTACTCCGATGGTCCCCGCGCTGCCGTTAACTGCTACGGCTCCGACGACGTCCGCGAGGGCGTTGCCATCATGTGGCACGAGAACGTCGACATCTCGATCACCGGTAACTCCACCAACCCCACGCGCTTCCAGCACCCCGTCGCTGGCACCTACAAGAAGGAGCGCATCGAGGCTGGCAAGAAGTACTTCTCCGTCGCTTCTGGTGGCGGCACTGGCCGTACCCTGCACCCGGACAACATGGGCGCCGGCCCTGCCTCTTACGGCATGACCGACACCATGGGCCGTATGCACTCCGACGCCCAGTTCGCCGGTTC
>DBFWDM010000132.1:0-1122 GCA_048484635.1 Collinsella sp. | reverse complement strand
CCCGCTTGACCGTACAAGGATAAAACGTCTCGGTAATCCCGTTCCATCCACGAGCCCTCGGATAAACCCAGAACGTATTCGGCTTTTCCTTGCGCCAAAGCGAGCAAAAACAGAGGCTCCGCCACGCGCGGCGCATCCGTCATCGCCTGCTCAACCAATTTTCTAAAACTCAGCGACTGCTGTCCGGATAGCTCTCGGCAATAGCCTTTTAAGAATCCCTCAAAGGTCAGATTCAACCGAGCACCTCCTTTTTGTATTGCCTGTATGCGCAGACCATCTCTTGATAACTCCGCTCCGAAGGCGACGACGCCAGCGCCTCTCCCTCGTCGAATATGAGCCGTTCGAGCAACCCCCAATCAAGTCGGTCGACGAATGCCTGACTATGAAGGTCGATGATGTCGTTCGGACGGTAGGCATAGAGCTTCATTACCGCCAGGTCCTCCAAGAGGAGTCTGCTCTAAATCCTGCTTATACATAACAAATCCTATTATTATTCATCCTCAATAATACTATTCAGTCGCACGACAGGACCAACAGGATGCAAGAATTCCGCTCGTGGCGATAATCCCTACACCCTAGAAGTCCTAATGTGACAAACGCTAACTCTCCCAGCCGGCGCGGATTGTTGTTATGACATCGCCTAGGCTCTGGCCGAGGGCTGACAGATGTTGGAGCACTTCGCCGGGCGAAGCACCGTTGAGGATGCAGGTGAGCGCATACGAGACCAAGAAAATCGCCGCAAGTCCTAGCGGAATGAGCACGATCATCGCCAATGTGCGCAGGCGCTGGCCCACGCGGCGACGACGCGCACGACGCTTGTCGAACGCGAGCTCCTGCGCATATGAATCTTGCTGTACGGAATAGGCCTCTGGTGCCGATTCGCACCCGGGCACAGCTGCAGGTACAGCAGCGGGCACGACATTTTGCGCAAAGGGCTGGACTGCCGCCCCTTGCATTTGCATCTCCATGAGTCGTTGCTGCTGGCGCAACATGCGCTCGGCTTGTTGCTGCGGAGTCTCAAGAAACAGATCCATGCTGGCCTCCAAAATCGGAGCATTCGACGCTTACGACCAGCATCCCGCACCGCCATGACCGCGACAACGCAATCGCCGGCAATAGCCA
>DBFWDM010000131.1:0-5254 GCA_048484635.1 Collinsella sp. | reverse complement strand
GCCCATGATGGTGCCGATGGGGCCGGGGACGGTCCAAGGCAGGGTGTACATAAAGCCGTTCATGCCCAAGAAGTCGATAAAGATCTTGAGGATCCAGATGTTGGCGATCGGGGCAAAGACAAACGGGACAAAGAAGACGGGATTGAGCACGATAGGTGCGGCGAACAGCAGCGGCTCGTTAACGGCAAAGCACACGGGGACGATGGCGGCCTTACCGACGGCGCGCATCTCCTGGGACTTGGCCAGGAAGCAGAACATAAAGACCAGGACGAGCGTGGCGCCGGTGCCGCCCATGCAGACGACGAAGTACTGGGCACCCTGGGTCAAGACAGCGGAAGCGTGCTGGCCGGCCTGGAACGCAGCCAGGTTGTCGGTCATGTTGGCAACGAGGGCGGCGGCGATGGCGGGCTCGACGATCGAGGGGCCGTGGACGCCGACGAACCAGAACAGGCTCATGGCGCCGTAGATCACAGCGAGGCCGATGTAGCCGTCGGCAGCGGTGAACAGGGGCTGGAACACCTGGATGACACCCTGGGCAAAGCAGAAGCCAAAGGCAGCGCGGAAGACGATGTCGAAGACCCAAAAGACGGTGATGCAGACGGAGAAGGGGATGATGTCCTTAAAGGTCTGCGAGATGTTGGGCGGAACCTGCTCGGGCATCTTGACGGTGATGTTACGCTTGATAAAGAACTTGTAGATGATGCCGGTCACAAACGCAGCGATGAAGGCGGTCAACAGGCCCTTGGAACCAAGGTAGGTGGTGTTGAAGCCACTGGCGGCGTCCGTGGCGATCGTGTCGCTCGAAAGGAGCAAGAAGCCGATGATGGCCGCGCACATGCACGAGATAAAGTTGATCTGGTTATTCTTGGGCAGATCGCGGTTCTGGGCGTCGGCGAAGTGCTTGGCGGTGGTGGCGGCGCAGGCGATGGCCAGGATGCCCATGGAGTAGTTGTAGCACTTCCACAGGGCATTGTTGATGTCATCGGGCCAGTAGAAACCCCAGATGTTGGGGACCGAGGCTACCAGGCAGAAGATGGACGAGAAGATGATGATGGGGATGACGGAGATAAAGCCGTCGCGAATCGCCTTGAGGTACTTGTTGCGGGCGATCGCGTTGAAAAAGGGCTGGCCCTTTTCGATGATGGCGATAAGTTGCTCCATGCAATGCTCCTAAGAGTCGGTGGGTTAACAACGATGGTAGCTTTTGGCGTTCGGTTGCCAAAATGTTGACGTTGCCATTTTGCGACACAAAAAAAGACGCGAACCGGTGGACCCTGTGCCTGTGGACCGCCGATTCCTTGCGCATAAACGTTTGAGCCGCCCGGTGGCTCTGTGTTTGCGCAATGGCAACGTTAACATTTGTGCTACAAAAGCCGCTCGGAGAAGCAAGATTGTCGGTGAACGGTAGGTTTTGGGTGGTAAGCGTATTGTGGGGGAGGCGTTGGATATACTTGAAGGCGTTTCATTTGACTGCGCAGGATGCCACTAATGGCATCGTTGACATAGAAAGATCGACCTATGGCCGCTGTTAAAAAATCGGTTTCCGTTAAGGACGTGGCGCGTCTCGCGGGCGTCTCGGAGCAGACAGTCTCGCGTACGGTGCACGATTCGCCCAGCGTGCGCCCCGAGACCAAGGAGCGCGTGCGTGCCGCCATGCGCGAACTGGGGTATCGCCCCAATTTTGCCGGTCGATCGCTGCGCCGCGGCAAGTTTAAGACCGTCGGCGTCGCCATGTTCAACATTACCGGTACCGGCAACCTCGACCGTATGGAGGGCTTTGCTGCCGCCGCCGATAAGCACGGCTACGCCATTACCCTCACGAAAGTAGATGGGCATCCGTATACCCTCGAGAGCGCATCATCGCGTATGAGCGCGCTGCCGGTAGACGGCATGGTTGTGATCATGAACCGCATGCCGGCGGACTTTGGCACCTTCGAGCCGCTGCCTGGCATGCAGACAGTGCTCGTTACGATGTTGGAGCACCCGCTGTGCTCGACGGTCGATAACGACCAGTTCGATTGCTCGCGCCAGGTTGTCGAGTACTTGCTGGGGCAGGGGCACAAGGCCGTGCACTTTATCTCGTGTCCCGAGCGCTCGCTTTCGGGCATGCAGCGCGAGGAAGGCTGGCGCGAGACATTGCGCGCACATGGTATTGAGCTGCCGCGACTCATCCGTGGCGATTGGACGGCGCAGAGCGGATATGCCGCAGGCCAGGCTCTGGCGGACGATCCGACCTGTACTGCCATCTATGCCTCCAACGACGCCATGGCCTACGGCTGCATTCGCGGGCTCGAATCGCGCGGAAGGCGTGTGCCCGAGGACGTGAGCGTGGTGGGTGTTGATGACAGCCTGGGCGATATCGTGCCCGACCGTCGCCTGACCACCGTGCGCTTTGACAACAGGCGTGTCGGCATGTGGGCAGTCGATAAGATCGCCGGTGCCGAGGGGGGTGCGTCTGGCGTGGAGCACATGCTGATCCCCGGCGTGCTCGTAGAGGGCGATACGGTGCGCGATTTGCGCTAGGGCGCGGTCCTGTTTGGGTTTCCGTTAATCATGTTTGATATTGTTCGAAATGGTTTGGAAACCGTTCACGGGCGAAAACTGACCGTTCATAGCTTGAAATTATGTTTTGCGTTGTTCTTTTTTGTTTGAATGTTAATATTTCTGCCATACAGAACGCAGCGCGTATGCCCGGACGCGATGCTCTCCATTGGTTCATATGTGAAAGGAACGCAATATGGCAACCAAAGAAGAAATCTCGATGGTTGGATTCGAGATCGTCGCATACGCAGGTGACGCCCAGACCGATCTGCTTGCAGCGCTCGATGCTGCTCGCGAGGGTGATTTTGAGAAGGCCGAGCAGCTGCACAAGGATGCCAGCGATGCGCTCATCGGTGCCCACGACACGCAGACCAAGCTGCTTTCGCAGGAGGCCGGCGGCGGCGAGATGGAGATGACCTTCATCATGGCTCACGCTCAGGACACTCTCATGACCACTATGATTCTGGAGAAGCAGACCCGCTTTACCATCGATGCCTACAAGCGCATCGCCGAGCTCGAGGCCAAGCTCGCCTAACGAGCCCGCACAACCAAGTCCCCTTCCAAAAGCTCTGCCGCTACCCGCGGCAGGGCTTTTTCTGTCCCCCTCCCCGCAACTCATCCCGAGATAGTCATTGGGGACGTTCTTAAACGACTAGTCATTGGGGACAGTCTTGGTGCGCTCCGTTCGTCCTCCCGTTCGATTTTTGCTCGGTGGGTATACTTCCTTTCGCATTAAACGCCGGACTGAGGAGGTATCCAAATGCCGGATAACGGGTCAATACAAAAAAGAGACGCGCACGAGATGGCTCATGGGCGTCCTGTCCAGATAGCCGAGCACACGACGGTAACCGAGCTGCAGCCCAGTCTGTCCGATGTCGTGTGCGCAAACAAAAAGCTGCAGATTGGCTTTATCGTTGCGCTCGTGGTACTGGCGCTGCTGTCGGGCTTTGTAGCTCGTCCGCATTTCGCCGATACCAAAACTTGGGACTCCACCATCGAGGTCATCGATCAAAAGAAGGGTAACGTACTGGCGCTCACGACCTCGTGCGTGGCGCTGTCTGCGGGCATTACCGCGCTGCCGGGTGATACGGGAACGCCGGTTGCCGAGCAGCTCGCACAGCTTTCAGGCAACCTTGGTATCGTGCTTGCCGTGCTATACCTGGAGAAATATTTGCTCACGATTTTGTGGTCGGTTGGCTTGGGCATCTTAATCCCGTTTTCGTTGGTGCTCTTTGCGGTGTCGCTCGGCATTCACGGGCGCTGGAGCACGAGCGCTGTCCTGCGCCGTGTGGCGACGCGCGTGCTAGTGGTTGCCGTGATCGGTATGGCACTCGTGCCCGCGAGCGTATGGGTGTCGCAGAAGGTCGATGAAACGTATCGCGTAAGTATTGAGCAAGCTGAGCAAAAGGCTGCGGACGCGGCCGACACCACGGACAAGTCAGCCGAGACCAGCTCAAAATCGAACAAGAAAAAATCCGAGGCCACGGAGTCCAAAAACGTGCTCGAGCAGTTGACTGATGGGGCATCGAGCCTTGTTACGTCGGTGACCAGCGGCGCCAAGCAGATGACCGACGAGATCGTGCAGCAGGTGACCAATCTGATTGAAGGCGTCATCGTGATGATCGTGACCTCGTGCGTTATCCCGCTGCTGGTGCTCGTGGCGTTCCTATGGCTAGGACACGTGCTGCTGGGGATCGATATTTCCGGCCCGGCGAACTATTTGACGGGCCGCTTTCTGGGTGCTCCGTCCAAGCACGCCAAAAAGGGTGGGCAGTCCGAGTAGCTAAAACAGCTGTATATACCGGGGAATACCGCCGAAGGGCGGCCGAGACGCGTTCTCGGTCGCCCTTTTGTTTGCTGAACACATGGTCGCTACGTCCGCGCCCGGCTCAAACGGTCAGCAATCATCCGTGAACGGTATTTGTTCAAAAAAGAACAAAGATAAACAAATAATTCTTGCAGTTGATGTTTGAATGTGTTCAAATAAACATGAACAGTGAAGAACCGCACATTCAGATGCCCGGACCTGAACGCGATTCAACACTTCCAAACAGAAACTACGCACCTGCGTATCTCTCAAGGAGGATGTCATGAGGGTTGTAATCGCTTCCGATGCCGACGGTATGTCGATGAAGGAGTCCATCAAGGAGATGCTCATCGCCGACGGTCACGAGGTTGTCGACTATTCCGAGACCCCTGCCGCGGACTTTGTCGATTCCGCGACCGCCGTTGCCAAGGACCTGCTGGAGCACAAGGATTCCCAGGGCTTCGCATTCGATAAGTACGGCGTCGGCTCCTATATGGCCGCCGTCAAGATCAAGGGCATGGTCGTCGCCAACATTTCCGACGAGCGTTCCGCCTACATGACCCGCGAGCACAACGGCTCGCGCATGGTCACCATGGGCCCGGGCGTTGTGGGCACCGAGGTCGCCAAGAAGATCGCCCGCGAGTTCCTGCGCGCCCAGTACGCCGGCGGCCGTCACCAGATCCGTGTCGACATGCTCAACAAGATGGCCTAACGAGAGCCACCGAGAACTCGAACTTCTACCTCAACTTGTGAATTCAGACGAAAGGACGTTCTGATGAAGAAGACCATCGCAATCGGTTGCGACCATATCGTTACGGACGAGAAGATCTATCTGGCCGACCGCCTGGAGCAGGCTGGCTACAAGGTGCTCGACTGCGGCACCTACAGCCACACCCGTACGCACTA
>DBFWDM010000130.1:0-2584 GCA_048484635.1 Collinsella sp. | reverse complement strand
AGGGCATAGGCCTTTTGGCCATGCCCGACGATTGAACGTCAGATTGCCGCTCTGGCGGGCTTGCAGCGTCGAGTGGTTCCGGCGTTTGGTAAAACGCCGGAACACAAGAGCGCCCCCTCCCGCGCACGGAACGGGAGGGGGCTAAAGGTAGGAGTCTACCGGTGGGTTGACCCCACCGGACAGACGATGACCAGGTGATCCTTTACAGGATCGTCAAGGTTTCCGTGGGGTACCCGTTGGGTACTTAGAGCAACACGCAGGCGACGGTCAGGATGATGGCGCAGACGACGGAGAGCGCGACGATGAGCTTAAGGGCAAACTTGAGCCAGGTCGTCCACTCGATCTTGGCCAGGGCGAGACCGCCCATGATGGCGCCGGAGGTCGGGGTGAACAGGTTCACGACACCGATGGCGGCGGAGAAGATCATGACCATGACCTCGGGCGAGAAGCCGAGCTTAACAGCCAGCGGTCCCATGATGGGCATGGAGACGGTGGCCATACCGGAGGTCGAGGGGATCAGGAAGGACAGGCCGAAGTAGACCAGGAAGCTCATGGGAGCGAAGATCACGCCGGACAGGCCAGCCAGAGCATTGGCGGCAGCGTCGAGGACGAAGACGTCGAGGCCGGTGTTAGCCATGAGGACGGAGATACCACGGGCGAGGGCGATGACGAGAACAACGGACATCATGTCGGCAGCGCCGGTGATAAAGGTGTTAACGATCTGCTTCTCGGACAGGCCACCGATGATACCGATCAGGACGGCCATAAGGAAGAACCAGGTGGAAGCCTCGTCGAAGTACCACTGGCCAATGGGCAGGCCGGTGATCAGGGCAGACCAGCCCTGGACGACGGCGTTACCGTCGGCGTCGTAGACAGCGCCAGCGTCGAAGAAGTTAGCGACGCCCTCGTTGAGGTCGGCCAGCGGAATGAAGCCGACGATCATGACGACGAAGGTGAAGGCGAAGGCAATCAGAACACCCTTCTGACGACCGGTGAGCTTGACCTCCTTGTGGACCTCGGAAGCAGCCTTGCCGTGAGCCTCTTCGGCGTCCTTGAGCTCCTGCATCGACAGGATGGTGGAACCCTTGTCAGCCTTGACCTTCTTGGCGTAGCTCATCACGAAGAAGATGGACATAGCGGTAGTGACAATCCACAGGACGGCACCGAGGCCGATGATGATGGACTGGTTGACCTCAATGCCAACGCCGGTCAGAGCGTCGACGGCAGCGCCGACGGCGAACGGGTTAACCGTGGAGCCCAGGCAGCCGCAGCCAGCGCCGAGCAGGACGGTAGCGGCACCGACCATGGGGTCGAAGCCAGCGGCCATCATGGTAGCGGCGAGCAGGGCGTAGAAGGGAACGGTCTCCTCGCACATACCATAGGTGGTACCACCGAGGGAGAAGATGAGCATCAGCACGGGAATGAGCATAATCTCATTGCCCTTAAGCTTCTGCACCAGAACGGCGATGCCGTTGTCCAGGGCGCCGGTCTCGGTCATCATACCGAGGAAGCCGCCCAAGATCATAACGAAGAGGCAGACGGGCAGAGCGTCAGCGAAGCCCTTAATCGGGGCGGTGCAGAAATCGCTCAGACGGGCGGCAGTAACCGCGCCGCCGGACGTGCCGGAGACGATAACGGTAATCACTGCGACAATTGCCAGCAGAGCAAGAAGAATGGTGAACGATGAAGGCATACCGCGCTTTTTCTTAGCGGTCTCAGTCATAGTTCTCATCCCCCCTTCATAAATCATTTACTGATCTCGCCAGAAGCGGCTCTTCCGTGCCGTGCCTGCCGCTTGATGCGAGATTATTACCAGATAAAACCGCTCGGGGTGTGCAGCAATACACCCCGAGCGAGATGCTAGATGCTCTTACTTGAGCGTGGCGTACATGACAGCCTTGATGGTGTGCATGCGGTTCTCGGCCTCGTCGAAGACCTTGGAAGCGGGGCTCTCGAAGACCTCGTCGGTGACCTCCTGCTCGGTGATGCCGAACTGCTCGCACTTCTCGGCGCCAATCGTGGTGTTGGTGTCGTGGAAGCTGGGCAGGCAGTGCAGGAAGATGGCACCCGGGTTGGCCATAGCCATGACCTCGGAGGTGACACGATACGGGGTGAGCTGAGCGATGCGCTCGGCCCAGACCTCGTCAGGCTCGCCCATGGAGACCCACACGTCGGTGTAGATAACGTCGGCACCGGTGACGCCGTCCTTGACGTCAGTGGTCAGCTTGATGGTGCAGCCGTTAGCCTCGGCGATGGGCTTGCAGGCCTCGATGACGTCGTCAGCGGGCATGCACTCCTCGGGGCCGCAGGCCACGAAGTTCATGCCGAGCTTGGAGCAGACGACCATGAGGGAGCGAGCGACATTGTTCTTGCAGTCGCCCATGAAGACGAGGGTCTTGCCCTTGATGTCGTAGTTGAAGTTCTCCTGGACGGTCAGGATGTCGGCGAGCATCTGGGTGGGGTGCCACTCAGTGGTCAGGCCGTTCCACACGGGCACGCCGGACTTAGCAGCGAGCTCCTCGACGTCGTCCTGGGCAAAGCCACGGAACTCGATGCCGTCATACATGCGGCCGAGAACGCGGGC
>DBFWDM010000129.1:0-4778 GCA_048484635.1 Collinsella sp. | reverse complement strand
GTGCTCTACCGACTGAGCTATACAGGCACTTGACGGGTGGGAGCTATAGGATTCGAACCTATGTAGGCAGAGCCAACGGGTTTACAGCCCGTCCCCATTAACCACTCGGGCAAACTCCCAATCGTTCAAGTATCCGCAGGTCCTTTGGTCTTTTGGACCGCCGCCCCCGCGAACGAAGAAGATAATACGATGCCACCTTGGGGGCTGTCAACGAAAACCTCTAGATACACGGGGCCGGGCGTATCTATATTCTTTTGACCTGCGGTTTTGCTGAGTTTGGATATGAAGGACGGTGAATTTGCATATAGCGGTGACATTTCCCGAGGGAACACTTTGGCGTAGTGGAGTGAGCCTGCAGAATATTACTTCGATAACGACTCATTTGCACCTATATATAGGTCGAGATCGGGCTTCCCAGACAGATTCTAGCGTGGATTATCTCCCGTTTGAAATCGAGCGTGGATAATCTCCCACTTTTGGCGTGCCACTGGGCCCAAAGTGGGAGATTATCCACGCTCATTCACTAAGCGGGAGATTATCCACGCTCGTATGTCCGATAAGCCACGCTCGACCAGAATGACTTGGACCGGCCCGGCCTTTATCTCAATCTGTAACATCTAGAGAATATTTTCTCCCCTATCTGTTACAAATCGAGATATTACGCAGAGACCCCAGCTTACGTCTCATTCTGTAACAGCTCGAACGGTTTTCAGCCTCTTCGTGTTACAGATTGAGACAAACCGAAAACGGAATGGGCGCTGACCCAATGGCACACCACCTAAAAAGAAACGGGCCCTGTCCCATAAGGAACAGAGCCCGAAACTCTCATGGAGCCAGTGACAGGAATCGAACCTGCAACCCACTGATTACAAATCAGTTGCGCTACCGTTGCGCCACACTGGCACACTTGGCGCTTTCACGCGAAGCCAGTTAAGAATAAAGGAATTGCGGACGAGGCGCAACAGACCCTTTGACCGACCACATCTCAAAACCCTTCGTCAGAACGAATAGTTTTATCTGCTCGCCAGAACCAAAAACTATTCGTTTTGGCGAGGCCGGCCTGCAACCCACTGATTACAAACCAGTTGGTTGGTCAATCGAGAAAGCAGCCCCCATTGAAGGTCTACCTACCTCCCGCGAAGGGCCTTGAGCTTTGCCAGGGCCTCGGGGCTCAGGCGACTGCCCAGGGTCATCTTGATCTGCGGAGCTTCCTCTGCCTCGTGAACGTCGTTATCGATCTGTTTGATCTCGTCCACCAGCATACGGCTCGAGATGCGCGTAACGCCCTTGCCCATGACGACGGCCTGGATCGTGCCGTCGCTCGACACCACGGAGCACGCGCGGCCTTCCTCGCGTGCCTCGATGCAGAGCTTCTGCACCACGGTATCGGCCGATACGCCCGTCGGCGAAAACTCGATGCGCACGCCACGGGCCGGCAGGTTGGGGCGCTCGCTGGAGATATTGCCCGCACCGTCAAACACGATCACGGCCTCGTAGCGGCCCTGGGCAAACGCCGCAACATCGTTGATGAGCGCGGTGCGCGCCATATCGTGAACGTCGCTGGAATACGGATCGTCGGAATGGTCGTACACGAGCTTTTCGTAGCGCGGCGTGCAGTGGATCACGTTGTAACCGTCGACCACCAGCAGCTCAGGCTTATTGGAGTGCACCGTCGAGACTGGGTCGGCGATAGCCTGCGCAAACGCATTGCCGCCCACGCCATAGGTCGCAGCCGAAACAATCGGCTTGGCCGAGCCCTCGCCAAAGCGCTTGGCCTTGGACTTGGCGCGGTTCTTCTTGGACATGCGCTACTCCTCCCCCATGAGCTCGCCGGCATTGCGGCGCAGCCACTCAAAGCACAGCGCCGTTGTCGCCTGGGCCACGTTGAGACTCTCGGTCATGCCGCGCTGGGGAAGCTTGGTCAAAAAGTCGCATTTCTCAAGCACCAGGCGCGAGATGCCGTCGCCCTCGGAGCCCATGACGAGTGCCACGCGGCCCTCGAAGGGAGCATCCCAGCAGCTGCCCTCGGCGTGCTCGGAAGCACCGCCCACCCAAAAGCCAGCGGCCTTGAGGTCATCGAGCGCACGGGCGATATTGGAAACCTGCGCGATAGGCAGGTGCATGACGGCGCCGGCGGAAGTCTTGTAGCTGCCAACGGTCACGCCGGCAGCGCGCTTGTTGGCAATGATGACGCCCGCCGCGCCCACGACTTCGGCGGAGCGCACGATGGCACCAAAGTTGCCGTCGTCGGTCACATGGTCGAGCACAACGACAAGCGCCGGACCGTCGCCCGCGCGGTCGAGGATATCGGCAACATCAGCGTAAGGGAAGTTACCAACCTCGAGCGCAATGCCCTGGTGAGCGCCATGGCTCGACAGCGCATCGAGCTGCGCACGCGGCACATACTTAATGCGGACACCGGCGGCGTTGAGGTCATCGACCAGACGAGACAGGGCGGCATCGCGCTCCCCGCCCTCGGCGATGAGCGCGCACTTGACGGGAAAGCCGGTACGCAGCGCCTCGGCGGCTGCACGACGACCTTCGATAAACTCGCCCTTGGGAGCCTGAACGTTGTCGCGGTTGCGATCGCGCTGCGGACGCGCAGCCTGGGCTTGGGAGCGCTCGCGCTGGCCCTTGGGAGTGGCAGCGCGGTCGTTACGGCGAATCGGACGCGAGCCAGAAGCAGCCTGCTTGCCTCCACGCGGTGCACGCTTGCGATTGTCGGCCATAAAACGGCCTCCTTAAATAGATAACGAACAAGAATCGACCGTCCGAGCCACGGCATCTTGCCTTTCAATCGTCGGGCATGACCACCAGGTCTATGCCCTTCTCTTTCAAGGCAATCTGCCGCACCTCGAACGGTCAACAAATACTAGAGACTCTTAATACGGGTGCCCGCGGCAGTATCCTCGATCGTCAGGCCCAGATCCTTGAGCTGGTCGCGGATGGCGTCGGCCAGATCCCAGTTCTTGGCGGCGCGGGCCTCGGCGCGGGCCTCGAGAATCTTGGCAGCGGCCTCGTCCACGTCGTCACCCGTGTAGGCAACCAAACCGGCGGCAACGCCCAGCAGGCCCAGCGGCAACTCGACCTTGGGCTCGGGAAGCTCAACGCCAAGCGTATCGAGCAGCTCGGCCAGCGTGTCGGCGGCGGCAAGCGCGGCGGCCTTGTCGGCAGCGTCGCCCGCCTGCTCCAGGTACTGGTTGCACTCGGTCACAAAGCCAAAGACAGCACCCATGGCACCAGCGGTGTTAAAGTCGTCGTCCATGCACTCCTTAAAGGCAGCACGAGTCTCAGCGGCCTTGGCGGCAAATGCCTCGGCGGCAGCCACATCGGCATCGGCCGTCGCATGGTTCGCGGCCCAGCGCAGGTTCTCGACCGTACCGGCGATACGCGTGAGCGAGTTCTCGGCACCCTCCAGGCGCTCCCAAGAAAAGTCGAGCGGCGAGCGATAGCTCGTCTGCAGCATCAGCAGGCGCAGGGCGGCAGCGGAGTGCTGCTCGAGGACCTCGGCCAGCGTAAAGAAGTTGCCGAGCGACTTGGACATCTTCTCGCCGTCTACCAGCAGCATGCCCGTGTGCATCCAGGTGTTGGAGAAGCCCTGGTGCCAGGCGCAGGTGGCCTGGGCGCACTCGTTCTCGTGATGCGGGAAAGCAAGGTCGGAGCCGCCGCCGTGGATGTCAATCGGAGTGCCCAGGTAGCGGTGCACCATGGCGGCACACTCGGTGTGCCAACCGGGACGGCCCTCGCCCCAGGGGCTCGGCCAGCTGGGCTCGCCCGGCTTGGCGGCCTTCCACAGGGCAAAGTCGAGCGGGTCGTTCTTGTCCTCGTTCTCCTCGATGCGCGCGCCAACCATAAGGTCGTCGATGTTGCGGCCCGAGACCTGACCATAGTTGGGATCGCTGCGCACGGCAAAGTACACGTCGCCGTTATCGGCGGCGTAGGCGTGGCCCTGCTCGATGAGCGTCTTGATCATGGCGATCATGGGGCCGATCTCCTTGGTGGCGCGAGGACGCACATCGGGATCGAGCACGTTGGCGGCGCGCATAACGCCGATAAACTTGTCAGAGAACTCCGTCGCAACCTCGGCGGCGGTACGGCCCTGCTCGTTGGCGCGCTTGATGATCTTGTCATCGACATCGGTGAGGTTCTGGGCAAACGTGACCTCGTAGCCGCTCGCGATGAGCCAGCGACGAATCACGTCAAAGCTGATGAACGTGCGGGCATTGCCGATGTGGATGTTGTCGTAGACCGTGGGGCCGCACACGTACATGCGGACCTTGCCGGACTCGATGGGCTGGAACTCTTCCTTTTTATGGGTAGCGCTGTTATAGATACGCATTCGTTACTCCTTAACGGTTTTCTGTAGCAGGCAGACGGCCCAGGCGCCGATTCCCTCGCCCTGGCCTTCCCAACCGAGCTTTTCGGTCGTAGTGGCGGCGACGCCCACGTTTTCGACGTCAACGCCCAGGGCATGGGCAAGGTTGGCGCGCATGGCATCGCGGTGCGGGGTGATCTTGGGTTGTTGACAGGCAATGGTGCAATCGGCATCGACAAACTCGAAGCCCAGCTCGCGCGCATAGCCCATCACGCGAGCGAGCAGCACCATCGAATCAGCACCCTCATAGGCGGGGTCGGTATCGGGGAATAGCTTGCCGATGTCTCCCCCGCGGCAGGCGCCCAGAATGGCGTCGGCCAAGGCGTGCGCGAGCACATCGGCATCCGAGTGGCCCAGCAGGCCGCGCTCGTAGGGAATGTCGACACCGCCGATGATACATCGA
>DBFWDM010000128.1:0-17954 GCA_048484635.1 Collinsella sp. | reverse complement strand
CCAGCTGATGCAGCTGATCGGCGCACCTCTCTCCGACTACCAGAAAGCGCACATGACGCTGCGCGAGTCGCTGCCCGCCATCAACTCCGTCGGCTACGAGGACGCCAGCCTGCGCTGGGCGCTCTCCTCCAACGTCACCGGCGACGACGCCGCCGCAGCAGCCGCCACCAAGGCGCGCGAGGATTACGCCAAGATGCAGTATTACGAGATGTTCCGCGACGGCAAGAACGTCTACACCGAGCACTTCCAGACCGAGGCCAACGAGACCGACCCCAACCTGGCACCGGGCACGACCAAGATCAAGTAGCGGGCCTGTATCCCGGTTCGTCTGCCCGGTCGGCGCGGAATGTAAGATTCCCTGCTCGGGCAGTCCTGCTCGCACGGAGAGCACATTAAGTGCTCTCCGGCTCGTGCGGAACTCGCGATGAACCTTACATTCCGCGCCGACCGGGCAGACGCCTCGGTGTTGAAGCGCGGCTTGTCATGGGGGCATCTGCTGAACATATATAAGTTGAAGGCCACGTCATGTGGCCTTCTTTGTATCCGGAAAGCCTGTCCCACCCTGAATACATCTGGGAATGAAATCATCAGCTTATTAGGCCTTCCATCAATAAAGGGGCGCCCTCCCGGGCGGCGGGCACGAAGTTCATCGCGAGTTCCGCACGCAAAGAAGGCCACTTAATGTGGCCTTCGTCTTGCGCAGAACTGTAGAGCAGGGAACTTCGTGCCCGCCGCCCGGGAGGGCGTTGCGTTTAGAAGATGGACCTAGCGCTTATCCCGCCGGGACAAGAGCAGCGCGGCCATAAAAGCGATAATTGCTAGCGTTAGCAGCGTCAAAAGCAGAGCGAGCGAGCTGTCGCCCGTCGCAGCCAGGCCAAACAGGCCGGGCTTTTTGGAGCCAGCGGGCTGCGCAGGAATTGTTTCGCCATCGTCCTCGGCGGTAATCTCCCAACGAATGGTCTTGCTTGCGTCGGCAAGCTCGTTGCCCACCGACGTCGGGACACTTAGCTGCAAATTGAGCACCGTGCTACCATCGCTCGTAAACGTGGCGACCTGGGTGGGGCGGGCGAACACACTGCCCGGCGTTCCCGTCTGGAGCCAACCGGCAGACGCATCGCCCGCCGACGCCGTTAAGGTAATGGGCGACAGCAGGCGTGCCGTCTCGTGATCGGCAACGGCCCGCACAAACACGCGCACCTGGGACTTTACGCCCGTGGCACGAACCTCAATCTGCTGCTCGCGCACATCGCCGGGCATTAGATCTTTAAAGGCTGGAAACAGATCGGGCTCCCCCGAGGAGTCCGTCGCCCCCGAGACCGTCAGCTGGCGCGCATTTCCGTCATACGCAATCGCGGGAGTATCGGCGAACGCACGGGCAGGAACGGCAAGCGCGACCATGCAGAGAACGGCCGCGACCACGCAACGCAAGGAGCGCGCAACGCCTTTGCGAATCGGGAACGCCATACTTACGCACCTCCATGTGGCGGCACCAGCACGCCATCCTCGACCGTGCAACCCCATGCCTCTTTAACTGCATCGTCGGGCGTGGATTGAATTGCTTGGGTCGAAATGTCAACGACTAGGTTTTTACCATCTGTCTTCTTCTCGGACACACTCTTGATGAGCACACCCTTCGTCTTGTCCATCGGCGCAACAGGAGACGTCCAATAGTAGAACCCGTCGGCCGAGCGAACCCAAGACGAGGCGCTATTAGTAGCGGAGGCGTTGAGCACGTCGCCCCACACAATGGCGTAGTCGTTACCCTCGACCGGTTCATCCCACAGGCGTGCGCCATCCTTATCCTGCCAGTAGATATCCACCGCAACACGCAGGTACGCCGGAGCGGAGCCGCTATTTTTAACCGCAACGTCGCTCTTTACATTATTGTCGAGCTTCTCGTCCACCGAGGGCGCCACCGAGCCAAAGCCAAACTCGTTGACCAGCACGCCCGTAACCGAAAGCCACGCAAAGGTGCCGGCAGCGCCGGCCAAAAGGAGAACGCCGACAAGGAGGGCGACGATCCGCTTGCGCTTAGTCATCCTAGTCCTCCCTCCTCAGCGTGCCGTTTTCCCAAACATTCTTGGCACGCGAGCCGCCATCGACCCATTTGTCCTTCGCTCGCGTGTTGACGCACGTTACCACAGCATCACCCGCACTCGAAGCAGACGAAATCTTCAGCTCGGCAGATTTACCGGGCGCCTTACCCGGCGTGCTCAGCTCACCCTGGTAGCGCCATGCCCAAGCCGTGTCTTCCACGACGGTATAGTCACCCGCCGGAGCGGCAAGCTGCACGCTGCCGACATACCAGGTTTCACCGTTTTCCTGCTGCGTTTTATCGACTTTAACCTCGACCATGCGTGTCTCGGGAGAGGTTCCCTCTACCGTCTTCGTCACCTTAAAGCGGAACATCTGCCCCATAGCACTTGCATCGGTGGTCTTTTTGACGATCGTCAACGCGTGAGTCTGGGCGAAGTTGAACACGGCATTACCGGGGCCCTGTTCGCCTTCACCCGTCTTCTTGGACTCCAGACGATTGGCTAGGTCGAACGATCCATTGCCCGAGCCCAAACTATAGAGTGAGACGTATTTGTCGTTTACGGGCTTCTCCGTCATGGATGTACCAGGGCCGTAGCTCGCCTGCTTAACTGTGACAATCAGCTGCGTTCCCATAAACGGCTCGGCAAAGCAGGCCTTAAACGGTGCCTTATCGGCATTGTCATCGACCGTGTTTGCAGCAGTTGGATCGAGGAGCCACTTGAGACGCGAGGTCATGGCTACGGGGTTCGCAGCGTCGGACGTGTTATTGGCAGTCACACGATACGTCACGGGATACAGGTCCATATCTCCCTTGACCGGATCGCCCTTAAACTCATCCCAAGACTTCGCAGTGCCATCGGCACCCACATATCGCCACTCCAAGAAGAGTTCGCGCACGTTGCCGCCAGCTGCCGCCTGCTCATCGAGCAGCGCAACGATCTTGGAATAGGCATCCGCGTCGTACGCGACGGACTTTTGCTCCATCACGGGATTGCCGTTGTTGTCATAGACCGGTTTGCCGCTCTCATCCACCTTGGGAACCTCGACGTTATGGACAAAGCCGGCGCCTGTCGCGCGATCGTCGCCCGAGTCGACCGTCGCCGTAAAGATGGGCGCGCCGTCAACGTCGTGATAGCACACCTTATACGGCGTGATCTTATACACCGCGGTATACGTTACGTCCTTAAATGGCTCACCGCCCTCGAGGGGATACTTCTCATCGTCGGTCATCAGGGTGTATTGGCTATCGGATTTATAGTCGCACGACCAGCCGACAAAGTCGTACTTGGTGCCGTTTTTGCCGACGACCTCGGTTGCAGCTTTTACCTCCAGCGAAATCTGATCACCAGAGTCGGTGCGCGTAAGCGAGCGTACGGAATCGGGGTCATCCAGATTGGCATCGATATTCGATCGGACCTTGACTGCACTGGCACGGTAGACCGGGAACAGCTCCATAGGAGCCTTGACCACGGTGTTTCTATTCACCATGGGAAGGCCGTCCGACCAAACGACATAGCCGCTACCTGCCGCCGGCTTGGTTTCCGTCCAGCCCACGAAGACGTTGTATGCACCCGTTGCGGCATCGATGTCGCCAACGTTATACGTTGGCAGCGGGATACCATCCTTAAGGCTGCCGAGCGTCTTGCCCTCCTGCGCGAGCTTGCCATCGATAGCGTTGTCATCCAGGTGGTACACCACCGCAATAGGCGTGTAATATGCCACAAACGTATAAGGCTTGCCGGGCTCCACGGGACAGGAATAGGTGTTGCCGCCTTCGTCCGTCGGCTCGAGCTGCTCGACCGTTCCGTCGGGAAGCTCGATTTCGAGCTTCTTAAGCTGATAGGCGCCACCGGTACCGTCAGCGTACACCGTCGTCCTGATGTCGGGGCTCACCGTAGCCACCACGTCGCCGTTCTCCTGAACCACAAGTTGGGGCGTAATGTCGAACTGCGGAACATTGATGATGCCCGGCGTTCCGTCAAAGCCCTTGCGGTGCAGGTTGGTGGTGTAGTTAACGTCGTACTTTACGTACACGGGATAGGCATCCTGCCACTGGGTGACCTTGGACGCGTCGGTTGCCAGATACGGCGCCGCCTTATCCGGATCACTCGTCACATAGGCGTCGCCGGCGACGTCGTAGATATAGTTCCAGACGTCAGAGTCCTTCTGGACCTCAGCCGTAGAGATCCAGCCCAGGAACTTATAACCCGGCACAGCCATGTCAGCATCGGTCGGGGAAGCCTGAAGAGTCAGGTAGGGATTGATGTCGCCCTTTTTTCCGTCGTAGGGCTTATCATTAACCGTCTTGTCCTTATAAAGATGCGGATAACAATACAGGAACGTCGGGTCTTTACCTTCTGGCGTTTTCTGTTGAAGCAAGTTGCTTTCATAGCGTCGAGTAGCGGTTTGCTTGACGTTGTCATACTTGTCATAGAAGGTGACATCCGTAGTCACCATAGCGCGAACATAATATTGTTCCGTCGTTTTAACGAGACTCGAAAAAGGATTATTTATATATGTCCAAGAACCGTCGCCGGGTCTTTCGAGCGTCCAAAAACTGAAGTGATACCTATCATGCGCAGAATGAAATTGGACTTTGATGCTAGCGGCAACCTTCTCATCGCTCAGTTTTCCAGCTCCCGGAAAATCAGTGTCGGCAATCATATCCTTGAGAGTGTTTGCGCCGCTGTCGTTACGCACGTTATGGGAGTAGGCGTTTATAGGCGCAACGATTTTCGTCGCATTAGAGAGAACGGTAGTGCACTTATCTGCTGGATTCTCATCATTGTGTAGCACATGGGCGGAGGCGTCCGTGCCGGCACCCCAATGGATAATGTTTTCACGAACATATGTCGCGCCGACGTTTTCCTCGAAGGGCGACTTGTATTTATTCCAAATCGAGCACAACTTCTTACTGTCTGTTAGATCGCTATTTGTAAATGCCCGAACGTAATAATCCACGCGGTACTCAAAGCGCGCCGTATAGGTATGTTGGACGGTCAGATCGACGCTGGCGGGAAGTGTGTAGCTCGGGTCGCGGCTTACGCGCACCTCGAGCGGGGCATCCTCGGTTCCCTTGTTTTCATACCAACCCAAGAAGCGATAGCCATCGGGCAGCTTGCCGCCATTGGACAGGGGCGTACCGTCCGTGTCGCACACCTGTACCGTGTAGACGCTGGTGCCGTCCTCGGCAGTCTGGGGGTCGACTTTGGTTTCGCCAACGCCGTCACGTAGAGACTCATTGTCGATTTTGTCCTGCTCATTGCCTTCGAACACCGTCATGATGTTCGAAACGTAGTCGCTGTACACGGGATAGAAATCGGTGGGACCGACCACGGTGATCTCGCCACCTGCAGGATAAAATGCTCCCTTGTTTTTCAGATCAGCCAGCTGAGTAGAGGTGATGGCAGCATAGGCGCCGTTCATGCTCTTCTCGTCGTTCGGCTGCGTGGTCCACCCAATAAACGTCGCGGTTGGCGACAAGCTGCCGCGATCATCGGGGGCAGCCGGCGTCAAACCGACGCCATAGCGGTACCAGTCCACTGAAGCATCGTGCTTGACGCCGTCATGCCAGTCGAGCGTCTCGCCCTTAACGTTATAGAACAGCACCTGCGCCTCATACGAAGCGATAAAGAGGTCGTTGCCCTTGAAGCCCTCACTCGCGTCATGATCCTTACCGTTGTCGGCAGTATAGGTCGACGTTTTGTCGTGCTCCTCGTTCTTCTGGACCTGCTTGCCAGCATCCGCGGCTTTGGCATCAGTCTTGCCATCAAACCAGCTGTTGTCTTGTCCAATTCGGTTCACACGCACGTCGGGCTCGCGGAACCAGCCCATAAAGCGGTAGCCGCCGTTCGCCTCGCTCAGCCCCTCAGGCTTTGCAGAGGTATCCTGCCTGAACGTCACCGATGTATCGCCCTGGGCCAAGCCCTGGGCCGTTCCCGCCAGCACGGCGCTCACGGCAAAGGCGTACGGATCCGCGGTCGCCTGGTCTTTGCCAAGTTTGGTCTTCTCGATTGTCGCGGTGCCCGCGCCGGGAAAATCGATCGTCGCCTTAACGCTCTGGCCATGCACGGGGATATTCAGCCTGTAATCCATCGCCCACTCATTGTAGTGCTGGCCACCCAGGGCATTATCGTTATCAGTCGAGCGCTTGGTGCCGGCACAGAAGTCGTAGTCGTGCTGTTCCCACAGCTCACGCGTGATGTAGCGCTCGTCATCCCAAGGACCATAGCTGTCGCCCTTGGTGGTACCGTCGCCGCCAAACGAGGGGATTTTCTTTTTGGCCGCATCGCCCTGGCTATTGCCGGAAAGGCTCACGCTCGGCTTAAAGTAACACTCGGTGACCGTGGCGTCACCCTTGTTGGCGCGCGCAGCAATACCGCCCAGGTTCACATCGTTTTGAATAATGGGAATCACGGCGATTGGATTATACTGGCGCGAGCTCAGGTCACCCGCAAAGTGGCTTCGAACGAGCTCATTGCCTTCTTTGGTTAAAATACGGCCCGCCAGGCCGCCTGTCCACGCGCGCGTCACGGAGATGACGCCCACGTATGATGCGGCATAGCTGTAGCACTGCGCCGTCGAGAAGCAGTCGATAATCTTGGCGTCGCCTGCCATGCAGCCCACAAAACCCGAGGCGTACACGTTGTTGCCGCCCAGGGCGCCGACGGCCACATCGTATTTATTGGTGACGTCGGTCATGCCATTCTTGGCAATCGAGCCATCCTCGTTGCGCGTAGGCGTCACGCGGCAATACTCGATTGTCGAGTTTTTAACGTAGCCGGCAAATGCCGCCATGTACAGGCCCTCGCCACCGAGCGCCTGCACACCTGCCGTGGTGTTATGGACGGCGCGACCGCCGCGCACCTCGCAGTTGTACAGATTGCAGTCATTCAGCTCGCCTGCGATCATGCCGCCTTCGAAGCCGGCGTTCGTGATAACGTTGAGCATGTTGTTGGCGCACGTAACGTGCAGGGTGCTCTCCATGACCATGACGTTTTCGAAGCTGGTGTTGACGGCCTTGCCCACGATGACGCCGCCGCGGAAGTCGGCCCAAATGTTGGCATCCTTGATCAGGAAGTTCTTGATGGTGGCGCCATCGGTCTCGGCAAAAAAGCCCGTGTCGCGCTCGGGATCCAACATATTGTTGGCGTAGTTCAGACCCGTCACGGTGTGATTCTGGCCATCGAAAACGCCCTTAAAGGGATGCTCCTTATTGCCAAAGGAGAGGTGCTTGACCGTATCCGCAACAATGGCGTTCATATCAGCATCGTTAAGAACGATATCGTTATCGAGATAGACGCGCCACTGCGACGTGTCGCGCTGCCGCGACAGCGCGACGCACGCCAAGAAGTCGTCCCTGTTTGTGATATGGAATTCGGTCTGGTCCTCGGCATGCGCCACCGCCGGCAGCACCATAACGCAACAAAGGGCAATCGCCGCGACGGCAACCAGCCTGCTAAGCACACCTCGGTTTCTGTTCTTGATCTTCATGGGCTAGTTCGCCTCCGGCCAGCCCACGACGTCGAGCACGTCGAGGACGGTATCGTTTGCCTGTTGGTTTTTGGCCTGCACGGCCTGAACGTCGATATCGAGTTTGAATGAGCCACCGCGCGCGGCCTCGTTGTAGTCGCCCACAAAGCGCAGCGAATCCATGAGGCTTTCCGTCATGGCGCCGGGGTCGAGCATGCCGCCACGCCCGGCCAATCCGCGGTAGTAGTACCACCCATCGCCACCATCGACCCACGGGGAGCCCTCGCCCGCACTCACGTTAAAGGCAACGTTGCCCGAGGCATCCACACTCGAACCGTCGGGCGCCACTGACGTCATGCGCAGACGAACGCGAACGTACTCAGGCTGCGCGCCGGCGTTCTCCACGCGCACAATGCGGCTGATGTCAGGGCCCCCGGCCTTGGTGTCGGGATAGTCCCCGTGTTCGTCGGCGTCAAACGGAATCTCCTCGCCCTGCTCGTTGAGGGTGTATTCGCAGACTCGTACCTTCACGCTGCCAAACGATAGGACGTTGTTCGTCGGAACCATATCAACGGTAAAAGCCAGCGTGCCGCACAGGCACGCCAGGGCCAACAGCGCCATCGCGGCAAGCGCCAAGGTGCGTTTCTGATTGTCGGAAAGATTGTTGAGCATTACGTTCGCCAATCGTCGATCAAAGGGGAACCGAGATCCCGACCCGAATATAGGGATGGGGAGCGGGTCGGGATCTCAGTGGGGAGGGTGGAATTACTGCAGTTTGGCAGCCCAATCCTTGGCCTGAGCAATAGCGTTATCTGCTGCGCTGGCGGTGCCGTTGGACTGGTCAGCACCGAAGATGTAGGCGGAAACGACCATCTTAGGTTTTGTGCTCTCGCCCGAAACAACATCATCGCTCGTCATTTCGCCGGGGAACACAACCCTGCTGAAAAGCTCGCCGGTGTAGACATCCTTAGTGGCGCTTTTGGCAGCCAGAACGGCAGGACCGCTCTCGGAGTCCTTTGCATACATGAACAGACCGCTCACATACTGGCCCTCAACGTCATTGGTTTTGGCCTGGTCAGCAACCGGCTTCCAATTGCTGTTGAGGGTGAAGTAGGGGGTATTTACGAGAGCGGTATTATTCTTGACCATTGCGTTCTTCACATAGATAAAGACATAAGCGTCGTCGGATTTCGCTGCAATACCAACGTTCGGGTTTTTATCGACGGAGGACCCGGGGATGATTTTGGAATCCTCTTTCCACTTGGTCTCGAACAGGTAGGCATTGTCAGTGTTCGGATCATTGGGTTTCGGCTTCTCGGGATTGTCCGGATCAGGCTTGTTTTCCGGGTGGCCAAAGCTACCCACCGTAAACACGTTCTCCAGCGACTGCGTGGCCGTCAGCCATGCATAGGTACCCACGCCGGCGGCCAGTACCAGCAGCAGCAAGGCGGCAATGATGCCGTAGCGCTTTTTCTTCTTGTTTTCCATCGTTCTCTTCCTTTCCAGAATCGTCTTCCCCGACGGCAACCCCAACTGCCGCCGACACTTCTCCCTGCCGTTATGAACGCCGCTCCCTCGCATGCGCGCGGGCATGTTTGCCCGCAGGTTCGTCGGGAACCATCCGATCGAGCACAATCGACGCCGCGACCAGCAGCGCCAGAACGGCCACCACAACAAGCAAACCGGGCATCGTCGTGCAATATGCGTTAACTAAGCCCAGGTAAGGGACACAAAAAGAAACGACGCCGATCACGCGTGAAAAAGGCGTCTGCTCGGCGTCGTGCATGATGGTTCCATCTGCATTTTTGTTTGCGATTCCCTGCGTGCTGATCGTCTGCGCCACAGGGTCGACCTCGTACACCTGGTGAGTCACCACGGCGCCGTCCGATCGGTAAAAAGTTGCACTGTCGCCCACGGCAATATTCGTTGGATCAACCTGGTGAACAAACACCATGGAGCCGACGGGAAGCTCGGGTTCCATAGAGCCCGAAAGCACTGCATAGGGCGTGTATCCAAATGCGTGGGGGACAAAAGAAACGACGGCAAGAGCCATGACGAGCGCAATCGCCAAGCTACTAAGAAGTGCAATAAAATGTTTGAGTGCACGAGCCGTCAAAGTGTTTAATCCATCCCCATCGAGGCCACATTCGATCCATTCAAGGGCCCGCCACTTTCCTCAAACGCTACAAGGCCCTTGAAAATGGGATTCGAAAAAGCCAATTTGAAATCTTTTTCATGGCATATACCATACTGTTGACCTTGACTTTTTGCAACACTTGATACCGAAATGCTCAGAAATTGGCGTGAGCGGTCTTTTATACCCGTACCGGCCTGCCTTGTTCGATACCTGCAACCAACCCCCCTGCGCAATTCCCTCACGTTAAGTCTGCTTTGTTGTACAACTCATATGATGTTACCTCCCCTCCCCCCCCAATTAAAATTGCTATTCAATGTTACATTTCATTCCAAGACCCCGTCCATCCGGAAAGCCCGTCCCGCTCTGGGCACATCTGGGCATGGAATCATCAGCTTATTAGGCCTTCCATCAATAAAGGGGCGCCCGCCCGGCGGCGGAATATAAGGTTTATCGCGAGTTCCGCACGAGCCGGAGAGCACTTAATGTGCTCTCCGTGCGAGCAGGACTGTAGAGCAGGAAACCTTATATTCCGCCGCCGGGCGGGCGAAACATTTAGAAGATGGACCTAGCACTCCGCTTTCATGGCGTTGTAGCCGATCAGCACGGTCCATACATACGCGCAGGTCTTGGGAATCATGAGCATTCCGATGGCCGGAATAACCTCGGCCCACAGGACCACGGGGATGTAGAAGCCAAAGCTCAGCACAATGGTGAGCCACATCCAGCGGAAGGCCTCGTCGCCATCTTCCTTCGCACTGCGGTAGAACAGCACGATGACCATCAGGCCCATAATGGCAAACGGAATGTTGCGCAGGATGCCCCACGTAGGCGGGGTCTGGTTGGTGAGCCACTGGTTCTGCGGCAGCATGCACAGCGCGACACGTATGGCGGCAAGGGCAAAGATCGCCGCGGTCGTCGCGACGTGATTCTTGACCTGATAGCGCTCGCGCCACACGAAGTACAGCAACACGTAGAAGACGGTCATAGTAATCGAGGTAATCCACTTGCCCAGGCCCAGCTGCACAGCATAAGCGTCAAAGCCGGTCGTGCAAAGTGCCAGTGCGCGAGGCACCAGGTGAAATGAATCGCCGGCACCCAATACGACCGCCATCCAGCCAAACAGCTGGAACTGACGGTTGCCCTTGCTGCCGCGAATCATACGGACACCGATAGTGATGACCGTCACCAAGTACACGATGTCAAAAAGCGTTTCGAAAATAGCACGCATATATATATGTCTCCTTATAAGAATGATTGCAAAAGAACGGTTTGGCTTCTTGGCGCCACGCACCACCTCCTTAACGTGAACGCTGTTCACTTTCTAACCGTAAAAATCCCCGCATTGCGCGGGGACCGTTAGTAGAGGGTTCGACACGTGATCTCGAGCACGGCACTCGGATCAAAATCTTGCCGAATCACGGCGGAGAGCATGAGCGAGAACAGGACCTCGGCAAATTGCTCGGCAGTAAACTGATCGGTAAAGGCGTCCGGGCGCACCCGAGGATCACGCTTGAGCACCACGCAAAGCTGGTCGAGGATATGATGCCAGGCATGATGCATGCGGCGCTTGCCATCCGCAGCGCCTTGTTGCATGAATCCCATCGAATGGTGCGTAAAGAAGCCAGGGTACGTTTGGCAACCGTTCTCCATCTGGCGATACATCCAGCGGATGCAGGAGAGCGTGTCTTCCAAGACGGTCTCGTCATCGGGGTGATGGAAAATGTCACCCCAAACGGTTGCCACGGTTGCGCCCACGAGTGTCAAGAAAAAAGCCTCGAGGATTTCGAGGCTTTCACATTTGTATTGTTTTGCACGAAGGATCGCGGACGGCGAAGCTACTCTCCCAGTACGGCCTTCTTGGCGGCTGCGGCCATGTTATCCAGATCTTCCTTGGTGGGATGGTCCTTCGCAGCAATCCAGTTGTCGAGCAGCATCTTATAGCGCGCGTTGTCGGGATCTTGCTCGAGCATGGCCTCGTAGCGCTGCTTGACCGCGGGACCCATCTTGCCCTGGCACATCGCCCAGCCCGCAAGCTCGGCATCCCCAGCCAAATTGGAAGTCACGCGATCAATAATCTGCTGGTAATAGCTCTGGTCGGCCCCAAAACCGCAGGTGCCAAACAGGAAGACGCGCTTGCCGTGCAAGGCGGAGAGCAACGCCGCGACCGAAGGCGTGCACGCGCCCTTGTCGCACCAAAAACCGACGAGCACCGTGTCGGCCGCGCAGGCGCCCTGCGCCTCGAGCGCAACCTGATCTGCGTCCGCATCGTCGCTCAACGCCGCGGCATGGACAAACTCAACGCCCGCAGCCTGCAGAGCGCGCTTGATCGCACCCGAAACCATCCTGGTATTACCGCTCTTGCTGTTAACCACCAAAGAGCACGTCATAGTCACGTTGCCTCGTTTCCCCCAAAACTAAAGCCACTAATGCAATTTATTAGATGAATATCTTAGTACTAACGTGACAGATGTAAACCACCGTCTGTCGATTGATTAATTTGCCCCACGGGCTTGCTCACTGGGCGAATTGGCTGCGGTAGAGTTCGGCGTAGAAGCCGCCTGCCGCTAGCAGCTCGTCGTGCGTGCCGCGCTCGATAATCCGGCCGTCGCGCATCACCAGAATGCAGTCGGCGTTGCGGATGGTGCTCAGGCGGTGCGCCACAACAAAGCTTGTGCGGCCAGCCATGAGCTCGTCGAACGCCGCCTGCACCTGCAGCTCGGTGCGGGTATCGATGCTCGAGGTCGCCTCGTCCAGCAGCAGAATCGCCGGGTCGGTGAGCATGACACGCGCGATGCACAGCAGCTGTTTTTGGCCCTGGCTAAACGTGCCGCCGTCCTCGCCGATCACCGTATCGTAGCCGTTTGGCAGCTGCACGATAAACTTGTGCGCATGCGCGCGCTTGGCAGCTTCGATAACCTGCTCGCGCGTGGCGTCGGGACAGCCGTAGGCGATGTTTTCCGCCACCGTGCCCTCGAACAGCCAAGTGTCCTGCAGCACCATGCCAAAGGCGCGGCGCAGGCTTGCGCGCGTGTAGTCACGCGAAGAACGACCATCGACCGCAATGCGACCGGCATCGATATCGTAAAAACGCAGCAGCAAATTGATAAGCGTCGTCTTGCCGCAGCCCGTGGGGCCGACCAGGGCAAAGCGCATGCCGGGCTTAGCCTCGATGCAGATGTCCTGCAGCAGCTTGCGGTCGGGAACATAGCTAAAGTTCACATGCTCAAAGGCGACCTCACCCTGCGGGGCCGTGAGCTCAACGGCATCCGGCGCATCGGGTTCCTGCTCGCGCGCATCGAGCAACGCGAACATGCGGCGCGCCGAGGCGTACGCTGTCTGGATCTGCGTAATGACGTTCGTGACCTCGTTGAACGGCTTGGTGTACTGGTTGGCATAGGACAGGAAGATCTGCACGCCGCCCACCGTAAGCGCCGCGGGCACGCCCGTGATCACGCCCACGCAGCCGATCACAGCGACCACGGCATAGATGATGTTATTG
The DNA here is from genome assembly GCA_048484635.1 of Collinsella sp. Lineage (GTDB taxonomy): Bacteria > Actinomycetota > Coriobacteriia > Coriobacteriales > Coriobacteriaceae > Collinsella. The sequence continues at coordinate 4,809 of DBFWDM010000128.1, read as the reverse complement.
ATAAAGCGCGTGCCGGGGTTGGAGAGCGAACCCATAAACTGCGCGCGCTCGCCCGCGGTGTAGAGCTCGGCATTGAGGGCATCGAAGCGCTGCTGGGCGTTGGGACCATAGGCAAAGGCGTCGACAAGCTTTTGCTCGCCTACGTACTCCTCGATATGACCACCGAGCTGCCCTTGAATACGCTGCTGTGCCGTAAAGCTTTTGTTGGAGAGCTTGGCAATAGCACCGGCTGCAAAAATGGAAAGCGGCGTGACGAGTACCACCACGAGCGTCATGGTCAGGTTAATGGAGAGCATAAACGCGAGCGTGCCCACGATGGTGATAACGCCGGTGAAAAGCTGGGTAAAGCCCTGCAGCAGACCATCGCCCACCTGGTCGACGTCGTTGACCACGCGGCTCATGAGGTCGCCGTGGGCATGGCTGTCGATAAAGCTGAGCGGCATGCGGCTGAGCTTATCGCTCGCCTCCACGCGCATGTCACGCACCGTCTCGTAGGACAGGCGGTTAACGCAATAGCCCTGTAGCCACTGGAAGGCCGCGGCCCCCACCACGACGAGCGCGAGTTTGGTAACAAGCGGCAGCAGCGCGTCGAAGTCCACCTGCCCGGCGGCGACGATAAGGTCGATGCCCTCGCCGATGAGAATGGGCGTATAGAGTTGCAAGATCACCGAGACGGCGGCACTCACAAACGACGCTACAAACGAAATGCGATGCGGGCGAACATAGCCCAGCAGGCGGCGGGTCACCGCACCCACGGGATAGCGCTCGGGATCGCCGGGCTGGCGCGGACCGTCGCCCAGGTCGTTGAGGTTATCGTTACCGGACACGTTAGCCGTCATCGTGGCGACCGAACCGGAGGAAGTGTACGGATTCATTTAGCAGCCCTCCTTTGCGCAAGTGGATGCCGGGGCAGCCGGGGCGGACGCGGGACTTGGGACGGACGTGGGCGCCGCACTCCCCTGCTGGCCCTCGAGCTCCTCGCGGCGCAGCTGCGACTGGCAGATCTCGCGATAGAGCTGGCAGGTCGCGTACAGCTCGTCATGCGTGCCCAGGCCCGCAACCGAGCCGTGGTCGAGTACGCAAATCATGTCGGCATCGCGCACGGTCGAGACGCGCTGGCTCACGATGACGGTCGTCAGCGGCAACCCGCCCTCGGCAGCGCCGCGCATGCTGCGCTCGCGAATGGCATGGCGAAGCGCCGCGTCGGTCTTAAAGTCGAGCGCCGAGGCAGAATCGTCCATGATCAATATCTGAGGCGAGCCCACCAGGGCGCGCGCGATGGTCAGGCGCTGGCGTTGGCCACCGCTGAAGTTCTTACCGCCCGCCTCGACCGGGACATCGAGCCCCTGCGGCTTGTTGCGCACGAACTCGCTCGCCTGCGCCATGTCGAGCGCCGCCCAGAGCTCCTCGTCGGTTGCCGACTCGTCACGCCAGGTCAGGTTGCTGCGGATCGTACCGCTCACGAGCGACGCGCGCTGCGGGACGGTCGCGACCACATGGCGCAGCTGGTCGAGCGGCCAAGTGCGCACGTCGGTACCCATTACGCTTACGCTGCCGACGCCCGCGTCGTACAGGCGCGGAATGAGCGAGACGAGCGTCGACTTACCGCTGCCCGTACCGCCGATGATGCCGAGTGTTTTGCCCAGCGGCAGCTCCAGGGTCACATCGTCGACGGCGTTGGCCGCGCCCGCGCCAAAGGAGAAGCTCGCATGGCTCAAGCTCAGCGCGGGAACCGAAGCGGCATCGTCCGCCGCGTTCGGCTCGGGCAGCGCGACCGACTGATTGCCCTCGTCGGTGATGCTCGGCTCGCAGTTGAGCACCTCGTTGATACGCGAAGCACTCGCGCTCGCCTTGGTAAAGACCACGACCAGGTTGGCGACGTACACGATGGAGGTCAGGGTCTGCGTCATGTAGTTCACAAACGCCATGACCTGGCCCTGCGTGAGCTCACCCACGTTGACCTGTATGCCGCCCACCCACAGGATGGCGCACACGCCTAGGTTCATCACCAAAAACGTTACGGGGTTAAGGATTGACGAGAGCTTGCCCACCGCGATGGCAGTATTGGCCTGGTCATCGGCGGCTTGGGCAAAACGCTCGCGCTCGTGGTCCTCGCGTACAAAGGCGCGAACCACGCGGACGCCCGAAAGGCCCTCGCGGCAGATAAGCGCGATGCGGTCGAGCTTTGCCTGCAGCTGCTTGTAGTACGGAATGCAGCGTGCCATGACAAACCAAAACACCAGGCCAATGGCGGGCGTGCAGATCAAAAAGATGATGCCGAGCTTAAGGTCGATGGCAAGGGCCGCGCACATGGAGCCCACCGCCAGGAAGGGCCAGCGGATAAGCATGCGCACGCCCAGCGCCACGGCAAGCTGCACCTGGTTGACATCGTTGGTAATGCGCGTGATGAGCGACGGCGTGCCAAAGCGGTCGAGCTCGGCATAGCTCAGCTTGTTGATGTGCTTGTAGAGCGCGCCGCGAATGTCGGTGCCCATGCCCTGCGATGTCAGCGCCGCCATCTTTTGGCAGACGAGCGTAAACGAGATGCCGATCACAGCCATGGCGGCAAGCAGCATACCGTAGTGGATAACGGCGTTCACGTCGTGCGCCCCAATGCCCTTATCGATCATCTGGGCAATCACCAGCGGCGTCAGCAGGTCAAAGATCACTTCGATCAGCTTACACGCAGGGCCAATCACCATATACCGGCGAAACTTACCACCAAAACTCCTGAGCAGCTCAATCATGTATAGGCGCTCCCTATCATCATCCACATTCAATTCGAACCATGATAGTACCGCCACCCCAAAAGAAGCGTAAACAACTCGTCATTTCTAACGGGATTCAGTTTTCAGGGGGGGGGTATACGCGCACACCCAGCCAGTGTCGGGTCAACTAGCATGGTATATTTACATTAGTGCTACCAAGTTAGTCGCCGACCCTTGAAATGAGGTGCCGAGATGAACGACATTCTCGCAAGAAGAGCAAGACGAGCAACTGTGGGCATCGCCCTTTCCGCGGCACTTGTCGCGGGAATCGCCCCCGTAGCGGCGATCGCGGCAGAAACCAGCGCCCCCACCGGCGCAGTTGCCTTGCAGACGGAAGACGCGGCCGCCGCAAAAGAAAAAGCGTATGCAGCCATGCAGGAAGCGCTCAAAAAACTCGAGGCCGCAAAAAACGCCGCAAGTCCCGAGAAAATTGCGGAAATCGATGATGACATTGCCAGTTTTCAAGAGATCCACGACATGGTGGTGACGGAAGCCGCCAAACGGAGGGAACCCCTGCCCGCCATGCAAGCGAACGTCGATGCAGCCCAAGCCAAATTCGATGAGGCCCACAACCGGACAAGCGGCCTTCAGGCAGAATTAGATAAGGTACTCAAGGAGCTCGGCGACGAGGCGCCCAGCACAGCTATTAAGGAGCAAATAAAGCAGTTGCGCAGTGAGATCATGTCGGCAGAAAGGCGAGAAGAATCTTGTGAAGATGATCTTCACCGCTACCAACGCCGGCTCGAAAGCCAGGAAAAACAGGTTCAGTATTTCGAAAGTGAGGCAGAGGAAGCTAAAACCCACATCGACGAGGACATTGCCAAGCGAAATGCGCTCCTCGGCGATTTGGAAAAGGCGCAAGCGGCCTATGACGACGCCTGCAAGGCATACGAAGAGGCAAAAGCCGCGGCAGACAAGGCCACCTCGCCCGAGGTAACGCAACCGACCGAGACAACGCCTCCCTCCGGCTCGACGCAACCGGCCGAGACGACACAGCCCGCCAGCTCACCCTCGACCGGCAAAGACACCCTACCAAGCTCCACCAAGCAGGCGAACTCGAGCAGCGGCAAGCAAGCAGATACGACCGCCGGCAAGCTCGCGAACACGGGCGATGCAGCGCCGAGCGCAATAGCACTCGCAGGAATCGCCGCCGCAGGCCTCGGAATAACCGCCACAGCCACACGCCGCATCAAGAACTCAAAATAGCCGACAGAGCATTCTGCCTTCACCAATTCACAAGCCCAGAGACAAAAAGAGGTCCGTTTCCCCACCTAAGGAAACGGGCCTCTTTAACTGCAAAAATTCAAGCAACAGCACCGCCGCCTCTTGAACCACGTAGCCATCAATGCCCAGACAACGCCAGCAAGCCGCATTCCGCAAGGGATAGATTAAATTAGATAAACGCGCCCTTACGGGTGATTTTTGGACGACGGGGGCCGGCCGGCGGCGAGGTGTTTAGTAGTCGAGCGATCCCGCAGGCGAAGCCGAGGACCAGCGAGACACCAAATACCTCGCCGCCGGCCGGGCCGTGTCGCGGCACCAAAAAGCGCCCGTGCGCTCGATGGATTCGGATGCCCGACAGAGGCTCCTTATGGCTGCTTCCTTCCGGACCTGACCAGATTCGGAACATGTCGTCATCCGAACCCATCGAACGCGCTAGGCGCTCGGTATATCTTACCTGCTCCCGCCCGCCAGAGCAAGGTAGGTAATTTGGGACGGAGCTTTTTTGACTACTTTTTGACTACTTTTGCAGCCCGATTGCCAGAGCAGCCAATGAGTAGTCAAAATAGTCCCATCCCAAAATGACCGGCTTGGTGCCGCACCACAGAAAGGACCCATCTACTACGTTTAGGCCACAGGGGTCGACCATAGCCGACTTTTTCGAAAATCGGCAAGCTTTCTACCTGCACTGATAATTGTTCTCGGGGGAAGCGGGCACTGCGGGGCGCGGCAACGGCGCGCGATTTCCGCGTCGCAGCGCTACCCTGATGCTGAATGCCGGGACGATGACCCACTGACCTGCTGACGCCTCTTCGGCCGT
>DBFWDM010000127.1:0-27006 GCA_048484635.1 Collinsella sp. | reverse complement strand
CGTGCAGGTGGAGTCGACGCCTGCCGGTAGCAACATTCCCTACGTGCAGGCCTACGACACGCAGACCGGAAAGCCGCTGGGCGGTGCGCAGGTCGTGAACAAGCACACGGTGGTCAAGACCAAGACCAAAAAGCTGCCGATCTTTATTACGGCACTCGCCGGCTGTGCCTGCGGCGCCCTGCTGGTCATCGCGCTTATCATGAGCGGCACGCTCAACATTGGCGGCGGCAAGAACGCCGTGACGGCGGGCGCTTCGGGCTCATCGACGCAAAAGATTACGATTGATTCCGAGGACACCACGTTGGCCGAGGCCGTTTCTGCCAAGGCCCTGCCCTCCGTCGTTTCCATTACCGCCACTTCGAGCGGCAGCCAGAATGGCTCGCTTTCGCAGTCTGCCGACGAGTCGGATAGTTCGGGCAGCGTCGGTTCGGGCGTGGTGCTCGATACCGAGGGCCACATCCTCACCAACAACCACGTGGTCGATGGCTATGACCAGTACGTGGTTACCATGGACGACGGCACCACCTACGAGGCCGAGTTCGTGGGCAACGATGCCTCGAGCGACCTGGCCGTCATCAAGCTCAAGGATGCCGACGCCTCCAAGCTCACGCCGATCGAGATCGGTGACTCCTCCAAGCTCAACGTGGGCGAGTGGGTCATGGCCATCGGCTCGCCCTTCGGCAACGAGCAGTCTGTCTCCACCGGTATCGTTTCGGCGCTCTACCGCTCCACGGCTATGAGTTCTACCAGCGGTAACACCATCTATGCCAACATGATTCAGACCGATGCCGCCATAAACCCGGGCAACTCCGGTGGCGCGCTCGTCAATGACAACGGCGAGCTCGTGGGCATCAACTCGCTTATCGAGAGCTACTCGGGCTCCAGCTCGGGCGTGGGCTTCGCTATTCCCGTTAACTACGCCAAGAACATTGCCGACCAGATCATCGACGGCAAGACGCCGGTGCATCCGTACATGGGCGCCACGCTTTCGAGCGTCAACGCGCTCAACGCCCGCACCAACAAGCTGAGCACCGATAGCGGCGCGTATGTGGCGAGCGTCGTTGAGGATGGTCCTGCCGCCAAGGCCGGCATTCAGGAGGGCGACGTCATCACCAAGCTGGGCGACGATGAGATTACGAGCGCCGATGGCCTGATCATCGCGCTGCGCAGCCACGAGGTGGGCGAGAAGGTCGAGATCACACTCATGCGCGGCAAGGAAGAGAAGAGGGTCACCGTCGAGCTGGGCTCCGATGAAGAGCTGCAGAACCAGCAGCAGGACGACAGTTCGACCGATACCGGCAACGGCGGTATTACCGACGAGCAGCTGCGCCAGTATCTGGAGGAGCTGCTGGGCCAGCAGGGCCAGGGTCAAGGTTACGGCCAGGGGTTCTAGCGAGCCGTTTCGCACATACCAATGCCAGAGGGGCTGTCCCACCAATGCGGGACAGCCCCTCTTTTCTTATTGATCCGTTGGGGGCGGAGGAAAACGGATCACTTGTGGCTGGCAAGAGGCTTAGTTCGGAATGGCCTGGACAGTTAGTTCAGATACGTATAAATCTGGGGCAGCTTGGGATGCGTTTTGAGCAATTATTTGATTGGGATGGGGCTCGAATGGGTGTTTGGGAGGGAGAGCGGGACGTTTACATGGTCTCGAGGAGCCCAAATTAGTTGAAACAGGGGTGTTCGTGCCTGATTCAGCTCTAGGATTTATACGTATCTGAACTAACTGTCCACCCCGGTCTGGTGGCTGCCGATTCGGTGCGGTTCGAAAGGGTTATTCGGCCCCGTTGCGACCGGTGGTACTCTTGTATCCGTTTGAAATCGAGCGAAGGAGTGCCGCTATGGAGCAATCGAGCCTGTTTGGTGACGGTGTGGACATCGATACCGAAACGCCTGCGAGCGCAGATGCCGCCGCACCGACCGACGCCCGCGCCCAGGCGGCAGCGCGCGCGGCTGAGCTGCGCCACGAGCTCGATTACCACGCTTATCGCTACTACATGCTCGATGCGCCCGAGATCACGGACGCCGCCTTTGACAAAATGCTCGTTGAGCTCCAGCAGATCGAGGCGACCTACCCCGATTTGGTAACGCCCGACAGCTATACCCAGCGCGTGGGCGGCTACGTGAGCGAGCAGTTTACGCCGGTCACGCACATGGCGCGCATGTATTCCATGGACGATGCCATGGATCTGGACGAACTCGACGCATGGCTCCAGCGCACCGAGGATGCGCTTGGTGCCGGCAGCGTCACTTATACCTGCGAGCTTAAGATCGATGGTCTGGGCGTGGCCCTTACTTACCAAAACGGCACCTTCGTACGTGCGGCCACACGCGGCGATGGCACCACGGGCGAGGACGTGTCACTCAACGTGCGCACCATCAAGGACGTGCCCATGCATCTGTCCGAGCCGGCGCTCGCCCACATGGGCGTCGACCGCGAGCGCACCATTGAGGTACGCGGCGAGGTCTATATGCCCAAGGGCAGCTTTGTGCGTCTGAACGACGAGGCCGATGCCGAGGGGCGCGACCCCTTCGCCAACCCGCGCAACGCCGCCGCCGGCAGCCTGCGCCAAAAGGATCCCAAAGTCACGGCGCGCCGCGATCTTGCCACCTTTATCTATGCCATCGCCGATACCGATCCGCTGCACGTCCACAGTCAGCGCGAGTTTCTCGAATGGCTGCGTAGCGCCGGCTTTAGCGTCAACCCCAACGTGGCACGCTGTGCTACACCCGCCGAGGTCCACGAGTTCTGTGCCCAGGCGCTCGGGCACCGCGGCGACTTGGACTACGACATCGACGGCGTGGTCGTAAAGGTTGACAGCTTCCAGCAGCAGCTCGACCTGGGCTTTACCGCCCGCGCACCACGCTGGGCCATTGCCTTTAAGTTCCCGCCCGAGGAGAAGCAGACCGTCCTGCGCGAGATTCGCATTCAGGTGGGCCGCACCGGTGTGCTCACGCCGGTCGCCGAGTTCGAGCCGGTGACGGTCGCCGGTTCCACCATAGCTCGCGCCACACTGCACAACATCGACGAGATCCGTCGCAAAAACGTTCGCGAGGGCGATACCATCATCGTGCACAAGGCGGGCGATGTGATTCCCGAGGTCGTGGGCCCGGTGCTCAATAAGCGCCCGGCTGATTCGGTCGACTGGCACATGCCCGAGGTCTGCCCCGTGTGCGGCAGCCCCGTGGTCCACGAGGATGGCGAGGTGGCCTACCGCTGCGTCTCCATCGACTGCCCCGCGCAGCTCAAGGAGCGACTGCTTCACTGGGTGAGCCGCGGCTGCATGGACGTCGACGGCCTGGGCGACGAGATCGTCGACAAGATGATCGCCGCCGGCCTGATCCACGATGTCGCAGACTTCTACCAGCTCACGGTCGATGACATCGCAGGCCTGGACACGGGCCGCGTGTACGCGAGCACCAATAGCAAAAAGGGCGTCAAGAAGGGCGACCCCATTCCGGTAGGCCTTAAGACGGCCGAGAAAATCATCGCCGAGCTCAACAAGTCCAAGAGCCAGCCGCTCGGTCGCGTGCTGTTTGCCTTGGGCATCCGCCACGTGGGCAAGAGTGTGGGTGAGGTCATCGCCGAGCGATTCCTGTCGATTGACAAGCTCATCTTGGCGAGCGAAGAGGACATCGCCGAGTGCGAGGGCATCGGCCCCAAGATCGCGGCGAGCGTCAAGCAGTTCCTGGCCGTGCCCGAGAACCTTGCCGTGCTGGAACGTCTGCGCCAGGCGGGCCTTTCGCTCGAGGTCGACTTGGGTGCCGCCCATGCGCAGGCCGCGGCCGATGCCGGCGTAGCGGGCGAGCTCGCCGACGCCCAGCCGCTCGCGGGCCTGACGTTTGTGCTCACCGGCACGCTCGTCAACCGCACCCGCGACGAGGCGGGCGCGGCGCTCAAGGTGCTCGGCGCCAAGGTTTCGGGCAGTGTGTCAAAGAAGACGAGCTATCTGGTCGCCGGCCCCAAAGCGGGCTCCAAGCTCACCAAGGCTGAGCAGCTGGGTGTGCCCGTGCTGGATGAGGATGCACTCGAGCAGATTCTTGCGACCGGTGAGGTGCCGGAGGCTTAGCGCATCGATAACCAAATTGAAGAACCGCCCGGAAGCACGATGCCTTCCGGGCGGTTCTTATTTGGACGGGGCAACCGGCACCGTGATCTGCGTCATGTAGGTTGCTGAGGGTGACCCTGCGGAGCGGTGTCGTTCCGGAGCGATAGAAGATTCATGCAAAGCAAAGGGACCCCGCAGTGAGGTCCCACAACGGGGCTGCCCCATTGTGATGAGTTTTATACACTTTAACATTAACATTAACGTGTATACTTAGCAGTGAAGATATATGTTGAGAGGAGCAGTTATGGTTACCGTCGCGTTTTCGGAACTGCGCCAAAACCTTACGCAGGTGGCCGAAAAGGTTGCCAATGAGGGCGAGGAGGTTGTGGTCTTCAAGCGGAGCAAGCCGTTGTTCAAGATCGTGCCGCTCGACTATGAAGGTCCAGTTACGGTGGAATATGACGCTGCCCAGGAGCGTGGGGGCGCAAAACCGACGTGCGGCACGGGCAAGCCCAAGCGCGACGTGGGTACGATGTGGCATCCCAAGATCACCTGGAAGGAGATCCGTGAGATGCTCGCGGAGAATGAGGACTACCAGGAGTATCTCGATATCGTGGCTAACATGCCAAAGGGAACGCCGCTCGATACGATGACGGTTGAAGATGAAAAGCGCGTCGCGAGGGAGCGCTACCTATGAGGGCATTTCTCGATACCAATTTTCTGCTCGATTGCGTGCTGCCGGGCCGGCCGGAGCATGGGGCGGCGCGAACGATCAAGGGGCTCGTTGACGTGGGACTTATCGAGGGTGTTGTTTCGGCCTGCTCTCTCAAGGACGCGTACTACATTCTCACTAAACAGGCAGGCGAGGCGCGCGCCCGCGAGGTAGTGCGCGACTGTCTTAAGAGCTACTCGGTAGAGCCTCTCGACCAAGAAGCTTGTTTTACCTCCGCCTATTCCGATGAGCCGGACTTTGAGGACGGCTGTATCCGTGCGATGGCCGAGCGTGCCGGCGTGGACTTTATCATCACGCGTGACCGCGCCGCTTTTGTGCGCTCGACCATCAAGACCTTCTCGCCTGCAGAGTTCATCCGTGCGTTTCCGATTCCGGAGGAGTAAAACCGCCATATCGGGGACTGCCCTCGACATGGCGGTTATCCTGTAGCCGACGCTCGTTAGTTGAGCTGCACTTCATGCCTGTCCGGGAGGTTCTTAATCGAGCACAGTAACGGGCACCGTGATCTGTGTCACGTAGGTTGCCGGGTCGTCGCTGATGATGTCGTCGATGAGGGCGATTTCGCGCGAGGGCCCGGCGGGTGTCAGGCCGTGCTCGCGCATATAGCTGAGCAGCTGCTCATAGCGTGGGGCTGCTTGCCCGTGCGTGCCGCGGAAGCTTATGGTCAGGCAGCGCGCGGCGGGCCGCGTCTCGACGTCGCCCAAGTACTCATCGGTGTCATCGAGCAGCAAAAAGACCTCGTCGTAGCCATCAAAGTCGCCGGCGGCGAGGCGCTCGGCGCTAATCCCGACGCCTAAGTTGCCCAGAAAGACAAAGGTCTCGTGCTGGCCTTTCTGCAGCTGACGAATCTGCCACTCCAGCGCATAGGCGTCGGTAGGGTTGACGCGTTCGCGCAACACGGCGCAGCGAAGCTCGGGCGCATCGATTGTGCAAATGGTATCGAGCTCGGTGTTCAAGGCATCGTGGAGCAGCGCAAGCCGGTTGTCAATCTTGCGTGACACGCGTTCGAGCTCGCGGCGCTTGCGCTCGATGAGCTCCTGCTGCTGAGCCAGCTGCCGCTGCATAAGGTCCACATCGCGCGTGGTCACAAACTCGCGGATTTGTGCTAACGGCAAGTTGAGAACGCGCAGGTGGCTGATGGTGTTGAGGGTGGAGAGCTGCCGCGATCCGTAGTAGCGATACCCACTTGCCGGATCGATGTGCGCCGGGTCCAGCAAGCCCATCTGCTCGTAATGACGTAGCGTCCCCACGCTCAGGTTAAACAGGCGCGCCACCTCGCCAATGCGGAGCAGACCCTCGGTATGTTCGGTTGGCGAGTCGGTCATGGGACCGCTCCTTTCGGTAAAAACAGGGGAGGGGCGCCAGGCTCGCGTTGCCCCGCTACGCCACCAGCTTGTCAAAAGCCCCGCGCCGGTTGAGTACGGTAAACGCGACAACACAGATGACCGCCGACAAAATCGATCCGCACGGCGAGGCGATGCCCATGGGAAACAGCGTGTCGGAATAGGCGTTCGACAGCAGCCACGCGCCCGGCACGCGAATGAGCGCCACGGCTAGTACGTTGTGCGCAAAGCCGATGTAGCTCTTGCCGTATGCAGCGAAAAAGCCACTAAAGCAAATGTGGATGCCGGCAAAGATCGCGTCGAAAATATAGCTGCGCATATAGCCGGTACCGGCGGCGACTACTGCAGCGTCCTTGGCAAAAAAGCCAATAAACGCTGGCGCCACCAGCCACATCAGCACCGTGATCAGGCAGCCGTACACCACCGAGATCGTCATGGCGTCCTTGAGTACCTGACGTGCGCGGTCGCCCTTGCCCGCGCCGGCATTTTGCGCCGTGAGCGCGCTGACGGTGGCACCCATGGAACTCGGCACAATGAACAAGAAGCTGATCATCTTCTCGACCAGGCCCACGGCGGCGGCGTCGACGAGCCCTCGGTGGTTGGCGATGACGGTGATAAACATAAACGCCACCTGGACGCAGCCGTCCTGCACGGCCACAGGCACGCCGATCTTAAGAATGCTGCCAAGCACTTCGGGCTGGGGGCGCAGATCGCTGCGCTTAACGTGGATGTTCGTGCGGCGGCTCTTAAGCCACACGAGCGCGAGGGCAACGCTGGCCGTCTGGGCGGTCACTGTGCCGAGCGCCGCGCCCACGGGGCCGAGCCCCATGTGGCCGATAAACAGAAAGTCGAGCGCGATGTTGATGATGCATGCCACGCCGATCACGTACATAGGCGAGCGCGAATCGCCCAGCCCGCGAAAGATGGCCGAAAGGATGTTGTATGCGGCGATGCACGGAATGCCGATAAAGCAAATGCGCAGGTAGGCGGCGGTTCCTTCGACCGCCTCGGCCGGCGTGCCAATGAGCGCCACGATTTGCGGGCACAGCGCAAGCAGGATGGCGGCCAGCACCACCGAGACGCCCATAAAGAGCGTGATGGTGTTGCCGATGGCGGTCTCGGCGCGGTCGAAGCGGCGCGAGCCCACGGCGTGGCCGACGATAACCGTCGTTCCCATGGCCAGGCCCACAAGCGTTACGGTAATGATATAGAGCGTCTGCGCGCCATTGCCAACGGCGGTGATGCCGGCGGCGCCGCTAAACTGCCCCATCATGTACAGGTCGGCCATGCCGTAGAGCATCTGTAAAAAGTACGAGAGCATATAAGGCAGGGCAAAGACCGCGATGGTCTTAAGGACATTGCCGCGTGTGAGGTCGTGTTCCATAGGTGGGGCTTTCTGGCTGGGTTTGTTTACGTACCGGTGTAGTGAAAACCCTACAACGATTGTAGAGTCAAGGTTTGTGTTGACGACGGGGCGAAAAAGTCTCGCGCATCATTATTCCGAGTGAATATGGACACACATCACGAGAACTCGCCGCCGGCGCTAACCTTGCAGAAAACGATTTCGGAATACTTGACACCATTATTCGGCGCGCAATAATACGTGCGTTTGCGAACAACGTTTGATGGGGGTTGAACCTGCGTGCGCAATCTCAAAATACTGTTTTCCTATCTAGGGGCATACCGTCGCGATGCCATCCTCGGCGTGTTCTTTGTGTCGGTCGAGACGGTGCTCGAACTGTTTATCCCGGTCATCATGGCCAACATCATCGATGTGGGCGTGCCTGCGGGTGATATCAACTACATGCTGCTGCAGGGCGCGTACATGTTGGTGTGCGCTGCGCTTTCGCTGGTACTGGGCTTGGGTTATGCCCGCACGTCCGCCCGCGTTGCCTCGGGCCTAGGCGCTAGCCTGCGCGAGGCCGAGTACAAAAAGATTCAGACGCTCGCTTTTGGTAACCTGGACAACTACGACGCCAGCTCGCTCGTCACCCGCATGACCACGGACATCACCGTTATCCAAAATGCTGTGGGCAACGGCTTTCGCCCTATGGTGCGCGGCCCAGTGACGCTTATCGTCGGCCTTATCTACGCGCTGATGCTGTCGCGCCCGCTCGCCACCGTCTTTGCGATCATCTTGCCCGTGCTTGCAATCGTACTGGGCGTCATCACCTATCGCGTCAGTCCGCTCTACCGCCAACTCCAGACCTCGATGGACCACCTCAACGGCGTGGTGCAAGAGGACCTTACCGCCGTGCGCGCCGTGAAGGCTTACGTGCGCGCCGAGCACGAGTGCGACAAGTTCGACACCGTCAATACCGAGCTCGCTGGCACGGCGACCAAGACCTTCGGCACCGCCGTGCTCAATCTGCCGGTGTTCCAACTCTCGATGTACGTGGCCGCGCTTTCTATCCTGTGGATCGGCGGACGCATGATTCTCGCCGGCGAGCTGGGCGTGGGCTCACTCACGGGCTTTATGAGCTACGTCCTGCTGATTATGAACTCGCTCATGATGATTTCCAACGTGTTTTTGCTGCTCACGCGCGCTCTCACGAGTGTGGGCCGTATCGCAGAGGTGCTCGATGAAGAGCCCTTTATCGCCAACCCTGTGGGAGACCTCGCGACTGCGGCGCCAGCGGACGGCGGTATCGAGTTTCGCGACGTGTCATTTAAATACCGTGCGGATGCAGTCGAGGATGTGCTCGAGCATATCGACCTTCGCATCGAGAGCGGCTCGACGGTGGGCATCCTCGGCGGCACGGGTTCGGGCAAGAGTTCGCTTGTGCAGCTGATTGCGCGCCTGTACGACGCCACCGAGGGCGCCGTGCTTGTGGGCGGACATGACGTGCGTGACTACGACCTGGCTACCTTGCGCGACGCGGTGGGCATTGTGCTGCAGAAGAATGTGCTGTTCACGGGCACCGTGCGTGAGAACCTGCAGTGGGGCAATCCGCAGGCGTCGGACGATGAGCTCCTCGCGGCTTGCCGCGCGGCGTGCGTGGACGAGTTCCTTGATCGCATCGGCGGGCTGGACGGCGAGTTGGGCCAAGGCGGCGCCGGTGTTTCGGGTGGCCAGAAGCAACGCCTGTGCATTGCGCGCACGCTGCTCAAGCATCCGAGCGTGCTCATTTTTGATGACTCCACCAGCGCGGTCGATATGGCGACCGACGCTAAGATTCGCGAGCACATCGCTCGGATTCCCGGTACGACCGTGCTCATCATCGCCCAGCGCATCGCGAGCGTCATGGATGCCGATCGCATTGTGGTGTTGGACGACGGTCGTGTCCACGGCGTGGGCACGCACGAGGAACTGCTGACGGGCGACAACATATACCAGGAGATTTACGCTTCGCAGATGGAGTTCGCGGGGAACGCGGACGCCGCCGGAGGCAGCGACGATGGCTGCGCGAATGATCCGTTTTCCTCCGTCGCATGCGGATCACCCTTGGAAGGGGGTGAGCGCCATGCCTAAGACCGCAGCCCAAGCACGCCCGGCCGACCTCAAGCGCACTATGTGCCGCCTGCTCTCCTACATGGGGCATGCCAAGTTCTCGTTGCTCGCGGTGGGCGTGCTCGCCTCCGTCGCCGCCATCGCGAGCCTCGTCGGCACCTACATGGTGCGCCCCATCGTTAACGGTTTGGCCACGGGCGGGGAGGAACTGCTCGCCAAGCAGGTCATCCTGACGGCGATCATCTACGCCGCGGGCGTGCTCTCGGCCTTGGGTTACTCGCAGATTATGGTGCGCGCGGCCCAGCGCGTGGTGTCCGATATTCGCCGCGACTTGTTCGCGCACATCCAGACGCTGCCGCTCAGTTACTTTGACAGTACGCGCTCGGGCGACATCATGAGCTTTTTCACCAACGACGTCGACACGGTCTCCGAGGCACTCAACAACAGCTTTGCCAACGTGATTCAGGCGACCATTCAGGTGATCGGCACCACAGCCATGCTCATCATTCTTAACTGGCAGCTCACGATTATCACGCTCGCGTGCGATGTTGCCATTGTGCTGTACGCGCGCTACTCGGGTGCCCGCTCCAAGCGCTTTTTTGCCGCCCAGCAGGCATCGCTTGGCGACTTGGACGGATACGTCGAGGAGATGGTCTCGGGCCAAAAGGTCATCAAGGTCTTTAACCGCGAGGCAGCGAATGTCGCCGGCTTCACCTGCCGCAACGACGAGCTTCGCCGCACCGGCACCGCCGCCGTGAGCTATGCCAACTCCATGGTGCCCATGACCGTCGTGATTGGCTACGTCAATTATGCCATCGTCGCCGTGGCGGGCGGCATGCTCTGCATCAAGGGGCTCGCCGACGTGGGCGCGCTCGCGAGCTACCTGGTCTTTGTGCGCCAGGCGGCCATGCCCATCAACCAGTTTACGCAGCTTGGCAACTTCTTGCTCAACGCGTTGGCCGGTGCCGAGCGCCTGTTTGTGGCTATGGACCTTAAGCCCGAGGTGGACGAGGGCCGCGTGGAGCTGGTGCAAACGGGCGACGCCGCGTGGGCGTGGAAGATCCCCGAGGGTCAGGGCGTGGGCGCGTACGGGCACTTGCATGACGTGGCTGCCGTTGATGAGTCGGGCCGCGCGTTGGCCGCCGACGGTACCGAGCTCACGTGCGGCTTGGTTCCGCTTGCCGGCGACGTGCGCTTCCATGCCGTGGACTTTTCCTACGTACCGGGCACCCGTGTGCTCACGGATCTCAACCTGTTTGCCAAGCCGGGGCAAAAGATCGCGTTTGTGGGCTCGACAGGCGCCGGAAAGACGACCATCACCAACCTCATCAACCGCTTCTACGAGGTCGATGACGGCGAGATCACGTACGACGGCATCGACGTCAAGCACATTGCTAAGGCCAGCCTGCGCGGATCGCTCGGCATTGTGCTGCAGGACACGCACCTGTTTAGCGGCACCATTGCGCAGAACATCCGCTTTGGCAAGCTCGACGCGACCGACGAGGAAGTGCGCGCCGCCGCCGAGGCCGCCTGCGCCGACTCGTTTATCCGCCGCCTGCCGCGGGGCTACGACACACCGGTCACGGCCGACGGCGCCAACCTGTCGCAGGGTCAGCGTCAGCTGCTCGCCATTGCGCGCGTGGCCGTCGCCGATCCGCCGGTGCTCATCCTGGACGAGGCCACGAGTTCCATCGACACGCGTACCGAAAAGCTCATCGAGCGCGGTATGGACCGCATCATGCGCGGTCGCACCACGTTTATGATCGCGCACCGCCTGTCCACTGTCCGCGACGCCGACGCCATCATGGTCCTCGAACACGGCCGCATCATCGAGCGCGGCACGCACGAAGAGCTGCTCGCCCAGCACGGCGAGTACTGGCAGCTGGCGCATGGCTTAAAAGAGCTGGATTAACCCGTTCGAGCACGATGCTTTGACCCCTCCGTGCCTCTCACCTCGCCTCAAACCATCACAACATTCGGCGTTTTTTGCCAAAATCGGGAAAAGCATCGAATGTTGTGATGGTTTTTCTGCCACTCGACCGGGTGGAATCGCTTTCTTGTGCACGAAGGTGTGCGGACCCGTGGGCAGGGGAATAAGGTTGGTTATCCGACTCTATTGGAGGGCTCATGGACCTGCCGATCGTCCTGTCCCATAAGACTGCCTGGCTGTACCACAACGTGGCGCGCCCGTCCGAGCCGCTCTCGCGGGCAAGCAGCCTATACGATGAGGACTCGCTTGCCAACGAGGCGGAGCCGACTGCGGACCTGCCCAAATTGGGACTCGATGCCAAGGGGCTGAGGGCTTCAACGGCAGTTGGGATCGTTACCGACTATCTGGTTTCGCTCGGTATTCCACGAGAAGAACTCGATCATATCGACACGCTCGTCAACTTCGATTTTGAGCGCTCGACGCCGGCTGGATTTAGGTGCCACGTGTTTGGGGCGCCGATACCTCCAGGCCATCTTATCGAGGTGGCAGAGGGCCTTCTAGTGGTTGATGAGGCCATGTGCTTTGTCCAAGCGGGTTCGTGGATGAGCGAGCCCGAGCAGCTGGAATATGGGTATGAAATTTGCGCCCGTTACCATTTGAATCATCTGTCGACAGGCGATTATATCGAGATGGGGCAGAGGTATACCGTTGCCGACTTGATTGCTTATTGCAACGAGAACCGATCTCGTCAGGGGGCTATACGCGCGGCCGCCGTGCTCAAGCGCGTGCACGATGGCGCGCGGTCGCCCATGGAGACGGCCACCGCAATCATGGTCGTAGCAAAACGTTCCCAGGGCGGGCTGGGATACGCCAAAATCGAGCTCAACCATCGGGTCGATGTTCCCAACGAGTTCAAGTATCTCGCAAAGGCCGGGTATTTCGAGATCGACGTATATGCGCCTGCGAGCGGTACGGGGATTGAATACAACGGCTCTGACCATCTTGATAAACAGCGCAGCGCGTCGGATGCGGAGCGTATGACCGTGCTGAGCGCGCTGGGCTTTAGGATGATCGTCCTCACCGGGACTCAGTTTGCCCACCAGCTGCAATTGCATCGGGCGATGAATGCCATCGCGCTCGCTATGGGTCTCAAGTGCGACCGAAGCGAAGCGTTCCAGAAACGGCAGAACGATCTGCGAGAATTCGTGATTCGGCACTGGGACGGCGGCCTTTAGGGACGTTTTGGTCCCTCTACGGGGTGCCGTGGGCAGGCAAACCATCACAACATTCGACGTTTTTCGCTAAAAACGGGAAAAGCATCGAATGTTGTGATGGTCTGTGCAGAGGATGGGCTTGGGAAGCCGGTCTTGCTCGAAGCGACCTGTCCTGTCGTACGGGTGTCGGCATGATTCTCTCGTGGGGTATTATGTTTTCCGAAGAATAAAACGCCGCGTGAGGGGAGGGCTGCGTGGACGGGCACGTGCAACATGACGGTTTTGGCCGCGATATCAACTACCTGCGCATTGCCGTTACCGACAAGTGCAATTTCCGCTGCATTTACTGCATGCCGGCCGATGGCGTGGCACCCCGTGCACACGATGAGCTGCTCAGTGCCGAGGAAATCGCCCGCTTTGTGCGCCTGGTAGCGGGGGAGGGCATTCGCCGCGTGCGCCTGACGGGCGGCGAGCCGCTGGTCAGCCGCCGTATCATCCCGCTCATTCGCGACATCCGCGCGATTCCGCAGATCGAGGACATCTCGCTTACCACCAACGGCGCCCTGCTGCCCAAGCTGGCGCCGCAGCTTAAAGATACCGGGCTTAACCGCGTCAACATTTCGCTCGACACACTCGACCCCGAGCTGTTTGGAAAGATCACGCGCCTGGGTCGGCTCGAGCAGACCATGGCTGGCATCGACGCGGCGCTGGCCTGGGGCTTTGAGCCCGTTAAAGTCAACTGCGTTGTGGTGCGCCGGCTCAACCAGGATGTAGCAGCCCTCGCACGACTGACCGTCGACCGCCCCATCCACCTGCGCTTTATCGAATACATGCCCATCGGCGACGAGCGCACGAGCTCGCATTGCGCTGTGGACCCGCATGCGCCCGCGCTCAATCCCGAGCTGTGGGACGCGAGCGATACCGTGCCGAGCGACGAGCTGCGGGCGCGCATCAATGCCGGGGCCACCGCGGCGGGACTGGGCGCGCTCGAGCCGCTCGACATCAACGACGCTCCTGCCGGCGCGGGCCCTGCGCGCTATTGGCACTTTCCGGGCGCGGCGGGAACAGTCGGCTTTATTAGCGCCATGTCCAACCATTTTTGCGCGAATTGCAACCGTCTGCGCCTGACGGCCGATGGCAACGTGCGCCCGTGCCTGTTCAGCGATGCCGAGTATTCGGTGCGCGACGCCCTGCGCCGTGGTGATGATATGCAGGTACTTTCGATTTGGCGCGATGCCGTCGCCCACAAACCGCAGGAACACGCGATAATTGAGGGCACACAACGATTTATGTCCCAAATCGGAGGATGATCATATGGCCAAGAGCAGGTACGCCGATGCCACCAAGGCCGCTCGCAGGGCCGCGATGTCTGCCCACAAAGTCACGGCTGCGGCCGGCGATGCCGTTGCAGGCGCGCAGCCGACTACCAGCGCTGCCACCGAGCCCGCCCGCGACGCCCGTCGCGACGAGCTGACGCACGTGGACGCCAAGGGCGAGGTGCGCATGGTCGACGTGTCCGACAAGGCCGAGACCCATCGCATTGCCATCGCCGAGGGCACCATCCTCATGCATCCCGAGACGCAGGCCATGGTGCTGCAGGACCGCGCCAAAAAGGGCGACGTGCTTGCCTGCGCGCGCGTGGCGGGCATCATGGCCATCAAACACACGAGCGATATTATTCCCATGTGCCATCCGCTGCTCATTACCAAGAGCAAGTGCGACATTGCGCCCATCGCTGCGGCGGGGACGCCGGCCGAGGACGTGCCCGAGGGCTGGGCGCCGGCGCGCGCGGACGGGCAGGTTGGCTTTCACGTACTGGTTACGGCCGGCGTGACGGGCAAGACGGGTATTGAGATGGAGGCCCTGACCGGCGCGAGTGCCGCGTGTCTGACCATCTATGACATGTGCAAGGCGGTCGATCGCGGCATGGAGATCGTCGACGTGCGCCTGCTGCACAAGGAGGGCGGCCGCTCGGGCATATGGGATCGCGCAGAGCGTCAGGCCGCTGCCGTTGAGGCCGTGGCCGCTGACGGTGCCGCGCCCGCGAGCGCACCCGTCGCCGTTGCGTCCGCAGCTCCGACACCGGCCGTCCCCGCGATCGCGTTTATCGGCTACCAGAACTCGGGCAAGACCACGCTCGTCGAGAAGGTCATTGCCGAGCTCACCCGCCGCGGCCTGCGCGTGGGGTCGCTCAAGCATCATGGACACCACGGCTTTGATATCGATGTGCCCGCCAAGGATACGTGGCGCCATCACCAGGCCGGATCCAAGCACGTGGGCCTCATCTGTGCCACGCGCTGGGCGGAGTACGCCGACACGCGCGAGGAGGACGAGATGCCCGCGCGTGAGCTGCTGTCGCGCTACAACGATGTCGACGTGGTGATCATCGAGGGCTACAAGACCGAGGGCTTCGACAACATCGTGGTCGCGCGCTCCGGTGTCGACCGTTTGCGCGGCAAGAGCTCGCTCGACCTGGTCGACGGTCACACGCTGGCCCTTGCCTGCAACGAAGCCCTGGCGCGTCAGGCCTTCGATTCCGGCTTTGCGACCCGAGCCATCAACATCAACGACGCCCGAGCCATCTGCGATCTCATCCAAGACCATCTTTAAGGCTTGACGCTGAACCTGCCAAAAAGGGACAGGTTTATTTTGGCAGGTTTTATCTGGGCAAACGTCATTTCCTCCACAAAGGGGCCAGGCACCTTTGTGGTGGTTTTTGCTTTGGTAGATTCTTGGGACATGCCTTACAATCTACCAAGTAGTTCATGACGGGCGAAAAACGGAGAGAAGGGGCTTGATGCGTCCTTAACGTTTCATGCGGATAGATTGATTTGACAGACGGTGGCGAATGCCCGCCGTCCGCATTCGCATGAAACAAGGAGTCTCCATGCTCGCCCCTCTTTTCTCAAAGCCTCAATCATCGCTGCCCGTGCAGGCCAAGCGCCTGGTGGCGATGCACTTTCTCATCTACACCGGCTTTCAGACCAGCTACTTTATCGGCGTCATCGGAACGCTCACCTATGCGGACGATGCCTCGGTCGTCGCGACGTCGCTGGCCGTTCTGTTTATGAACGTCTTTGTGATCCTGGGGTCCTTTGCGGGCGGCGCCGCGCTCGACGCTTGGGGCCCGCGCCACCATTTTCTGCTGAGCATCGTCGGCGCGCTGGCAACCGGCGCGGCGATTATCACCTTTGGCAGCGCGACCGGAACTGTTCTTGCCGGCGCGGTGCTCCTGGGCTTTGTGATGGGGTTCGCCCAGCCCATCGCCACATCCTATCCAGCCTACCTCACCGACGATCCTGCCGAGCTCAAAGACATCAACTCCGCCATCGCCATGTTTTCAAATGTGAGTATCATCGTCGGCCCCACGCTGGGCGGCTTTGTCGCGGCGGCTGCGTCGTCGCGCGCGGTGTTCGTGCTCATGATGCTCCTTACCGCGTTGGCGCTCACTGCCGGTTGGGGCTTTAGGCCGCAAGCAGGTCGCGTCGCCGCGCGCGAAAGTACTCCCGCGGACAGCAGCACAACGGCAAGTACTGCCAGCCAAAGCTCCGATCCCAGCACGTCCTCCCGTGCCACCTTCGCGACAAGCATCAAGACGGTCTTTACTAACAGCGTCCTCGCGCTGCTTTTCTGCATCATCTTCCTCTCGAACTTTGGCTACGGTGCCTTCGATCCGCTGGAGTCGTTCTTCTACCGCGATGTCCTGCACGTCGGTGTCGAGTGGATGGGCTGGCTCTCGTCGGCCTGCGGCGTGGGCGCGGTGCTGGGCGCCGTGGCCGCGCTCCGCTTGCCGGCGCGCTTTGTCAGCCTCAAAACGCTGCTCGTGGCGCTCATGTCCGTGGGTCTGGGAAGCCTGCTCTACGTGGGAACGCCGTACGTGGGCGTGGCCCTTATCGGCCAGATTGTCCTGGGCGTGGCCTGGGGCGTCGTCAACCCGCTTCACAACACTATCGTGCAAACGACGGCTCCGCTCGAGCAGCTCGGTCGCGTGAACTCGGTCATGGGCTTTGGCAACATGTTCGCCGGCGTGGCCCCGCTGGCGATTGCCCCCTGGCTGGCGGCGACGTTTGGCGTGCAGCAGACGCTCATCGGGGCGGGCATGGTCGTGACGGCGGTTCCCGCAGCGTTGCTGCTATTTGGTCGTTGGCACTTGGATCGTGCCGTAAAGCAGTAAAAACCATCACAACATTCGATGAAAATCGCGATTTTGCCGAATAACGTCGAATGTTGTGATGGTTTGCGCCCCGGCCAGGCCATCCTGCGAGTCCGGCCACCACAAAGGGGTCAGGCACCTTTGTGGTGGTTTTTGCTTTGACGGGCCGCGCCCGCGCCTTGGTATACCATGTACGCCGTTCACGAATACATCCCATACCGCCGCACAACCCAGAAAGGCCTCCCATGGACGCCACCTTCACCCACATCAAAGCCGTGTTCTGCGATATCGACGGCACGCTGCTCACGAGCGGGCACACGGTGTCCCCGCGCACCGTGGCGGCGATCCGCGCCCTGCGCGAGCGCGGCGTACTCTTTGGCCTGTGCACCGGGCGTGACGCCCACGCGACCGAGGCCATGTACGAGCTTTGGGGCATCGAAGGCCTGGTGGACGTACTCGTGGGCTGCGGTGGCGCCGAGGTCATCGACCGCGCGCACGACATCAACGAGCTGAGCTATCCGCTGCCGGGCGAGACCATCGCGCGCATCTGCAAGCACATGGCGGACCTTCCGACAACGCCCGTCTGCCCCCGAGACGGCGTGTTCTACGTGCCCGAGAGCAACGCGTGCGTCGAGCACCTGTCGCGCGTCGACGGCGTGCCCTACCAGGTGGTCGATTTTGCCGAGTTTTTGCGCGAGCCGCAGACCAAGGTGACGTTTACCATGGCGCCCGAGGTGATGCCGCGGGTGATTGAGCGGGCGTCGACGTTTGCCGATGACACTGTTAAGGCGGCGGCTCTGCAAACCACGCAGCGGCTCTACGAGTTCATGGATCCGCGCGTGTCCAAGACGCGCGGCCTTGTGCGCGTGGCGGAGCTCAACGACATGGAGCTCGAGAACATCTGCGTGTTTGGCGATGCCGATAACGACACCTGCATGGTGGCCGACGCCGGCGTGGGCGTGGCCATGGCGAACGGCAGCGACGCCACCCGTGCCGCCGCCGACTTTGTAACCGCGAGTAACGACAAAGACGGCATCGCGATCTTTATTGAGGAACATCTGCTGTAGCGCCGGGGGAGAACTTCGCAAGGGGGCAGGCATCTTTGTGGTGGCTTCAGGCGAGTTGGGTGAATTGATACCGAAAGGCTGCGCGAAAATACAAATAACTTTGTCTGAACATCACGCTTCTAACCACCGATGGGTCAAAGATATTCTCATCAGTTTGGTAGGATATTCCTTCCGGTTAATGACCTACTGCTCACGGTCGATTTTCGACCGTGAGCGGGATGTTTGCTCTTGAGCAAAAATTTGTGCAAATAAATCTAATGCCATTAAAAAATGATGTGCAACTAAATTACCAGTAGAAACAAAAAATAGATAGCGAATAAACGAAGGTAAATCTGAGCAAATGTCAAGAGAATTGAGAATCCGCTACAAAAATGTCGGTATTGTTGCTCAGATGTCTAAACAATCGTTATAATATTTACACTAAACGTGCGCAATTTCAGATTGCGCAGATACGTTTGATAGTGAAAGAGCAAGATCGCGGTCTCTTGGGGAGGAGACATCGATTAAAGCAAATTCAGACAAATCTAAGCAGAGTAAAAAGCGACGCGCCGTGTACTGGCAGGCGTTTTTGTGCGGAGCCTCCGTTTTGAGCCTGGTACTGTCGCTCGTCATGCCTCCAATCTCGCAGGCCATTGCCAACGATGCCCAGACGGTTTCTGCCGAGGAGGCCGGTGCGGACGAGAGCGCTTTGAGCGGGGAAGCCGGCGCAGGCAATTCCACGGGCAAAGACGCCGAAAACCAGAATAGTGACGACGCTGAGGGTGGCGCGAGCGAAGACGCCGTCACCGAGGGTCAGCCGTTCGACGACACGAAGATCGAGGGTGAAACGCAGCCTTCCGACGCACGGCCTGCGGATGATGAAAATAACGATGAAAACGCTATCGCTCCCGTCAGTGCCGGTGGCTATACCGAGGTAAACGACGATGTTGCTGGGGCATTTACCAATGGCGGCAAGTTCCGACTGACGGATTATGCCTATTCGGATAAGCAGATCACTATCAACAAAGACACCACCATCGATCTTAACGGCAACATGCTCTGTAACCGTTCTGGCGGCTTAGACTCCTTCTTTGTGGTCGAAAACAGAGCCACGCTCACTATCGAGGATTTAGGCCAAACAACAATAGATGCATCAAGTTCGGTCGATACGGCCAATACGCCGGCGGGTCAGCTTGCGAGTATGGAGTGGGAAAAGGGAAGCAGCTCTAATAACGGCACTCCTAAGAGTCTTACTTACTATGAGACTAAGAGCACGCCCAAGACAGATGGACTTGGCACCACCGAGACTACGTACAGGCATGTCGTTACAGGCTTTGGCGCTATCGATGCGGCGTCGGACAGAGGTTCCGTAAAGTATGTGGTCAACGTTGAAGCGGGCTGCACGCTCGATCTCAAGGGCGGCATGATTACCACGGCTGCCAACCTGAGCCCCGACGGCCATGTGATTTATTCCGAGGGTACGGTCAAAATCGCGGGCGGTTACGTCACCAACGGCAACGGCGGCGGCTGGGGCGGTGGCCTGTGCACGGCAAAGGGTTCACTCAATATGACTGGCGGCGTGATTGCAGCGAATAAGGCTGCTTCCGGTGGTGGCATTTTTGCCAACAGCGGTGTCACGTTGGATCTCTCCGGCGGTGTCATCTCGGGCAACGCAACATATGTCAAGGATATCTGCAATGGCGATAACACCTACGACGGCGGCTACGGTGGCGGTGTTTATACCATGGGTGCAACCGTAACCATTAGCGGCTCTGCCTGCATAACTAACAACCGAGCTGACGCTCGCATCACTAGTGACAACCTTTACAACAACGGTCTCCTCGGTGGCGGCGGCATTGCATCCACGAACGGTGGAAAGCTGACCATGACGGGTGGTTCCGTTACTGCCAATTACTCTCATGAGGCCGGCGGCGGAATCTACGCTGGTTTCTGGAACCAGGCGATTGCGTTTAACATGACAGGCGGCACGATTGCCGGCAACGAATCTGCAAACGCTGAGGGCGGTGGTCTCCGTATTTCCACCGGTACTACCGGCGATATTGGGACTGAGCCGGGCACGTCCAACAAGGTTTACATCACCAACAACAAGACCATGACGGGTGAGAGCCGCGGCGGCGACTGGGGTGGCGGTGGCGTCTTTATCCAGCAGGGCGGCAAACTCAATATCGTAAAGACGCTGATTACTAATAATGAGGCCGGCGGCTGGGGTGGCGGCGTTGGTGCTTGCCCTACGGGCGAAACAATCGTTTCGCACTCAAATGGTGCTGCAATCTACAACAATACGGATCACGGTGAGCACTTCTCTGCCGGTGGTCATGATAAGGACCAGGACAAAAATTCTCAATACATCACGGATGACTTCAAAAAATTCGGCCACAAGGATTTCTTCTTGGTACGCAAGAACGACAGCCAAAATACGGTTGCAGTCGTTCTTGGCAAGATGCTCGGTGGCGGCTCAGCTGGCTGGCAGGGCACCTGCGATGGTAAGAAGATAACCATCGATGCCAACGGCGGTGCCGAGGCTAAGTACATGTTTGGCCTTGAGGCTCATCCTTCCGACCAGGCTAAAATTGATGCACAGGCAGCGGCTACGACCATCATCAGCGGTAACTACTCTTACACCCACGGCGGCGGCATCATGACCAACGGCGACCTCATCGTCGGTGAGGTTACTTCCCTGGACGTGTATCCTGCAATCAAGGTCAAGGCTAACAAGGTCCTCATGAAGGACGGCAAACCGCAAGGCCTCACGGGCCACGGCTATAAGTTCAAGCTGTTGGGTAAAGCCGCCGATTCAGCTGGGGAGCCGTATTGGAATACGGACGGCTCACTTAACGCAAACGGATGCGAGGCGACGTCCGAGGTTACCGTTAATGAAAGTGGAGAGATCGTCATTGATACGGCTGCGAACTACCAGTCGGGCAATTACGACCTCTACCTTGTTGAAGTCCCTATCAATGAGGAAGGCACGACCTTTGATAAGGCCATTTACAAAATACATATAAAGGTTGGTACGACACCAGTTAATACGACCAACCTCTTGGGGATCAATATTAATCGTTATGAAGTTGATAAGAGCGCTTCCACAGTATCCGTTAAAAGGGAAGGCGAAACAGGCTTCACCGAGTGTAAATCTCTTGAGTTCTATAACTGGAGTGTAGATCCGAAAGACAATACAATCTCGACCGTAAAAATCGGCAACAGCTCCAAACCTGCGTTTACGAACGAACTTGCGCCCTACCAGACTTCAGGCACTTGGACACCTCAGGTGACCAAGAAGGTCGATGGCGGCGAGATGAAGAAGTTCAAGTTCGAGCTATATACCATGGATGGCAGCAAGAAAACGGTGCTTGATACAAAGAGTACCGCTGATGACTCGAACAACTTGCAGACGGTGACGTTCGCCGAGCAGAAGATCGGACCACTCAAAGTCAGCGACTTCAACGACGGTAAGGCAACATTCATTTATTACATTTGTGAATGTGCTGCTGACGCCGGCGAAGGCACCAGCCACAATGGCTATACCAACGACACCAAGACCTTCAAGGTTGTGGTGACGGCAACGGATGACGGCGAAGGACATCTGACCTGCACGCCGGCCTACTACGAGGTCGACGCCAACGGAAACGCAAACTCAACCCCGACCGACACCCCCACCTTCACCAACACCTACTCCACCTCTTTGCCCCTTTCTGGTATGTCGGGCGTCACTCTGACGTATCTTGCCGGCGCGGCGGTGCTTTGCGCTGCTGCAGCCTGGATGCACATTCGTCGCAAGGCGAATGCGAAGGGAGGTGAGCGTCGTGAATAAGAAAGTTTGCTCCTTCCCGATCCTGTTTGCGCTGCTTGCCCTCCTGATCGGCACCTGCGCGGTTGTGTTCCCCGCATCCGCGCAGGCCGCGCCGACCTCGACCGGTTCCATCACGGTGAGCGGCACCGTGGCGAGCAGCTACGACGCCTACCAGATCTTTGACGCCAACGTCGTCGACGGCGACAACGACGCCAAGATCGCCACCGACCTCGCCTGGGCAAGCGACGCCGCGCGCGACGCCGCGCTGCCCGTGCTGCACAGCGCCGGCATGCCCAATTCCCAGACCACCGCGCAGGAAGCTGCCGAGTGGCTCAACAACGATTCCCACCTTACGAGCGCGCTGAGCGCAGAGCTCGCTCGTTCCCTCCAGAGCTCTGGTGCCGTGTCCGTGGCCCTTAATGCGAGCAAGACGGCCGAGCTGCCCTGTGGCTACTGGCTCATCGTTGCCGACGACGACGCCATCGCCCAGGGAGAGGCCGGCACCGCGCCGATCATGGCCCTGGTGGGCGGCAGCGCCGTCACCGTCAAGCCCAAGGCCGCGACGCCCAAGGTGTCCAAGCACGTGCTGGAGGACAGCACCGCCGCCTGGCAGAAGGCCGCCGACGCCACGGTCGCCGACGACCTGTACTGGCGCCTCTCTGCCACGGTCCCGGCGGGCCTCACGGCCTACGACACCTATACGGTGCAGTTCGTCGACACCATGAGCGCGGGGCTCGACCCCTCCAAGGTCGCCGCGAGCATGCGCGTGTACGTGGCGGCGGGCGCGGACGGCGGCTTCGGCGCCGTCTCGGCCGGCAAGGACGGGCGCGCCGGCACCGAGCCCGCGAAGGGCTGGACCGACATCACGGCCCAGTGCGGGGTCTCGGTCGACGGTAAGACCTTCATCGTGCGCACCGGCGACCTCATCGCCGCGCTCGGCGGGGCCGACGCCTTCACCGCGGGCGCCCGCGTGGTCGCCGTGTACAACGCGCCGCTCAACAGCGCGTGCAACCACGGCATCGCGAAGGGCAACCCCAACGAGGTCTACCTGCGCTACCCGCGCTCTCCCTTTGCCGACCAGTCCGGCGACGCCGGCTTCACCCGCACGCCGAGCGACGATGCGTGCGCCTACACCTGGGATCTCGCGCTCACCAAGCGCGGCAGCGACGGCGACAGGCCGCTCGCCGGGGCGGTCTTGAGCATCGCCGACGACCGCGGCCGCACGCTGGCGGCCGACGGCACGTGGGATGCGGGTGGCAAGGCCACCGTCACCACGGGCGAGGACGGCCGCGTGACCGTCTCGGGCGTGGACTCGGGCAAGCTGGAGGTTCGCGAGCCCAGGGCGCCCAAGGGCTACGCCGCCTTCGGGGGCACGCGCTCCGTGACGGTCAAGGCCGAGGGCCTGGACGTCGACCAGGTGGCCGCCGCCAAGCCCAAGCTCACCATCACGGCCGAGTTGCCCCTGCGCGCCGACAGCGCGGACGGGTCGACGGGCAGCCTGGAGGCGTCGATCATCAACACGCCCGCCGGCACACTCCCTAGCATTACCACCGGAGGCTTTATGCCCTTGACTGGTGATATGGCAATGTACGCCGTGGCCGCCGCAGCGGTCGCCGGAGCTGCACTGATCGTGGTCGCGCTCCTGATCAAGTGGGGAGGTGGCAGCCATAAAGAGTAGCTGGCAGCCCCACAGAGAGCGGGGCGAGACGTAGCGAAGCAGATGCTAAGACACAGACAGATGATGACCGATCGAATGAGAACCAACCGGAAAACGTAGGAAAAGAAGATGAGCATGAGCAAGAACATCGCACGCCTGGCAGTAACCGCCGGCCTCACGGCAGCGCTGAGCTTCGGCGGAGTTATGGCCCCGGTCACGATGGCGTTTGCTGAGGGCGACGCGAACGGCTCGGTGACCATAGAAAAAGCGTCGGGGAACGATACCGAATTCAAGGGTTACAAGATTTTTGACGCTGATGTGGCAAAGGATGAGAACGGCCAGACGCTTGTGAGCAATATCGCATGGGCCAACGACAAGGTTGAAGCTGCTGTTAAGGAAGCGATTGGGGAATTCGATAAGGTCACCAATATCGCAACCGCCCAGGATGCTGCAGATTGGATTAGCAAGAACGTGATGCACACCGGTAAAACGACTAGCGTAGCATCTGACTCTGCTGCATATAAGATTGCGGCTGCTGTGGCTAAGGTGACCGATCTGAATGATTCAAGTGATCTCGCGGCCACTTCGAATGGTGTTGCCAACAACCTTTCACACGGCTATTGGCTCTTTGTGACTGATACCCAGACTGTCGCAGGCACCGAAACCGCCACCGCCCCTATCTTCGCTGTTGTCGGAGATGAAGCGGTTTCAATTACCGAGAAGACCAGTATTCCCACTGTCGATAAGCAGGTGTTCGAGGGCACGGAATGGGGAAAGGTGAGCGACTCGCAGATTGGTGAGAAAATCGAGTATAAGCTGATCGGCACAGTTGCCGATAACATCGACACCTTCGCCACGTACAAATATGTGTTCCAGGATCACCTTTCCGTTGGACTGAAAGCCGACAAAGATTCCGTTGCTGTGACTATTGACGACAAGCCTGTCCAGCCTGCAGACTACAGTGTGCAGGTTAAGGATACTACTGATGAGTCCAAAAATGTTACAGGCCATGATCTGACGATTTCCTTTGAAGACCTCAAGGCCGCTGCAAAGGCTTCGAACGTGACCTTGACCAAGACTTCCAAGGTCGTTGTGACCTACAAGGCCGAGCTTACTAGCGATGCTGAATACACGGCCACCGGTAACACCAACGAGGTCAAGCTTGTCTACTCCAACAATCCCATGACTAGTACCACTGGCACCTCTACGCCAAAGGAAGTCACCGACTACGTTTTTGGCCTTGATATTACCAAGGTTGAGGCAGGCAATCAGGATAAAAAACTTGTCGCTGGCTTTAAGGTCAAGGTCGTTAATAACGGAGATTCTGAATCTGCTGGCAAATGGTTGAAAAATGACGGAACCCTTGTCAGGACTGAAGAAGAGGCTTCTGAGTTTATGACCGATAGCGCAGATGGCAAGGTCCGTATCCCCGGTCTCGTTGAGGGTACGTACGAGATTGCCGAAACGACCACTCCTTCGAGCTACAACACCATCGCCCCCTTCCAGATTATCGTGAAGCCGACTTACAATGAGAGCGGTAAATTGACGGAGCTGACCGTCAGCGAAAAAGAAGAAGAGGTCACTCCTGGTACTGCAAATGGTTCGGTCATGTCCATTACTATTGCGAACAAGAAGGGCTCCGGCCTCCCGCTCACCGGTCTCAACGGCGTGACCTTCACCTGGATCGCTGGCGGCGCGGTGCTGTGCATCGGCGTGGCGCACCTCATCCGCAGCCGTAAGCAGGCTGAGGAGTCCGAGCAGGAGTAACGCTCGCTCACCCATCCCTTTGGCAGGTGGGATGTGATGGCCATGAGACTTGCGGACACTTTTCTCGTCCATCCACGTTCTTGCTTTGCCATTCTCTTTTCGGGGCAGACTCCGCACTGGAGTCTGCCCCGTTTTTTGGATAACGCAGCCAGCCTCCATCGCTTGTATGATCGAGTGTATGATTAGCGAACAAATGTTTGCAAATATTGCGTTTACCAGCTGTAAGTGCGAGTGCTCGCAGTAAAATACCCTTGCGACGCATCCCGTGCGCGGGCGGCCGACGACTCGATCGGAGGTCCCCAAATGCTGAAATTCCTTAACGCGCTCGCCGCCCTCGCGGCGGTGGGCACGTTCGTCATCGCGTTTCTTGACTCGTATGAGGTTCGGTTTAAGGTCCGTAGGCGCACGCGCGGTGCGGACGGTAGAAGGCATTTGCGCCGCAAAAAGCGCAAATAAGAATGCCCGGGGTTCGGAGCCCGGGCATTTAACAAAACCAGAAAACTAGGCCGCCCGCGCTTTCGAACACTTACGCGGGATGCGTCGTTTTCTATTGCCATTGTATCCCGAATCGCCCAGCCGATTCGGGATATTTTGAAAACTCAAATGCGGGCCCATACTTGCACTGCGCAATGCTGCCAGGCTGCGTTGCGCAGCGCATGAGCTCGCTAATCGGCTATTATTTGTTCAGACAACTTGAGTTGTAGAGGAGTGACCGGCGATGGTGCAGGGCGCCAAACATATGAAGAGCAGTAACGCCGCGGACAACGGCGGCTCAAGCCCTCAGCCCAAACCTCAACCAAAGCCTAAGCGCCGTCGTAAGCGACTGCCGCGCTGGGCCGATCGGCTCATCACCATCGTCATCATCCTTATTGGCGTGGGCCTTATGACCTGGCCGTGGATCTTGGACCGGCTCGAGGCCTCGGGCGTGTTCAACCAGATCAGCACCGTGTCCAGCACCGTGGACGCGCTGTCTGCCGAGGAGCGCGAGCGCATCCTGCTCCAGGCTCGCTCCTTTAACGAACAGCTGGCGGGCGAGGCCACCGAGCTCCCCGCCGACCAGATCGAGCCCTACGCCCAACAGCTCATTTTTGACCGCGACCCCA
This sequence comes from Collinsella sp., assembly GCA_048484635.1. Lineage (GTDB taxonomy): Bacteria > Actinomycetota > Coriobacteriia > Coriobacteriales > Coriobacteriaceae > Collinsella. The sequence goes on along the minus strand of DBFWDM010000127.1, from coordinate 749 downwards.
TGATGAGCTGGGTCGAGATCCCCTCCATCGACGTGAGCATGCCCATCTACCACGGCACGAGCGAGGAGGTCCTTATGGCGGGCGTCGGCCACCTGGAGGGCACGAGCCTGCCGGTGGGCGGCACCTCGACGCATTGCGTGCTCACCGCGCACTCGGGCATGCGCAACCTGAGCATGTTCGACGACATCCATTCGTTGGAGCCCGGCGATCTGGTGCTGCTGCACACCATGAACAAGACGCTCGCCTACAAGATGGTGGACTCCGAGGTGGTGCTGCCCGAGGAGATGGAGTCACTGACCATCGAGCCGGGCGCCGACAAGGTGACGCTCGTCACCTGCACGCCCTACGGCGTGAACGACCATCGCCTGCTGGTGCATTGCGTGCGCACCAAGTACAACAAGAAGGACGTCGACAAGCAAAAGTCGCTGGCCGGCCGTCACTGGGGCAAGCGCGAGTTTGCCGTGCTCATCGTGGTCATAGCCATTGTGCTGTTGCTGCTGGACATCGTGATCCACGCGGTCCGCAAGCGCCGCAAGGCCAAGGCCTCGGCATAAGACATTCTCCAGAACCACCACAATGGGGACAGGCGCCTTTGTGGTGGCCGGGGCTGGTAGCGCGCAGAGATGTGGTGTAAGAGGCGGGGCATGCCCCGCCTCTTCCCTTTCTTGAAAGGGAGGGGACACCGCCTAGAATTCGTCGTTGGAGTAATGAAGGTGACGAATGGAAGGAAAGGCGATGCCCCAAGAAGA
>DBFWDM010000126.1:0-2931 GCA_048484635.1 Collinsella sp. | reverse complement strand
GTCGAGGTCGTTACGCCTTCCGGCAAGACTCGCGTCTACACCATCGCCAAGATCGCACGCTAGACCACGGTCCCGCGTAAAGGTATGTTTTCGCTCCCTGGGACCGAATCCTGGGGAGCGTTTTAGTTTGAGGAGCTAACTTATGGCAGAGAACCAGAACGCCGCCGATCAGGCATCGACGCTCAACGACGAGCGCGCCACCCGCCTGGCCAAGCGCGCCGCCCTGTTCGAGGCGGGCCAGAACCCCTATCCCGAGCACTCTGAGCTTGAGGACTACGTCGCCGATATCGAGACTAAGTACGCCGATCTTGCCGATGGCGAGGACACCGAGGACGTCGTGAAGATCGCCGGCCGTGTGGTCGCCAAGCGCGGTCAGGGCAAGATCATGTTCATCGTCGTGCGCGATGCGACTGCCGAGATTCAGCTGTTCTGCCGCATCAACGACATGGACGAGGCTGCCTGGAGTACGCTCAAGGCCCTCGACCTGGGCGACATCCTGGGCGTGACCGGCGTGGTCGTGCGCACCCAGCGTGGCCAGCTTTCCGTTGCCCCTAAGAGCGCGACCCTGCTTGCCAAGGCCGTTCGTCCGCTGCCCGAGAAGTTCCACGGTCTTTCCGATAAGGAGACCCGCTATCGCCAGCGCTATGTCGACCTGATCGCCAACGACGACGTTCGCGAGACCTTCCGTAAGCGTTCGCAGATTCTCTCCACCTTCCGTCGCTTTATGGAGTCCGACGGCTACATGGAGGTCGAGACCCCCATTCTGCAGACCATCCAAGGCGGCGCTACTGCCAAGCCGTTCATTACCCACTTCAACGCGCTCGATCAGGAGTGCTACCTGCGTATTGCCACCGAGCTGCACCTCAAGCGCTGCATCGTCGGTGGTTTTGAGCGCGTGTTCGAGATCGGCCGCATCTTCCGTAACGAGGGCATGGACCTTACCCACAACCCCGAGTTCACCACGATGGAGGCCTACCGTGCCTTCTCCGACCTCGAGGGCATGAAGGCACTCGCCCAAGGTGTCATCAAGGCTGCCAACAAGGCCATCGGCAACCCCGAGGTCATCGAGTACCAGGGCCAGACCATCGACCTTTCTGGTGAGTGGGCCAGCCGTCCCATGACCGACATCGTCTCCGACGTGCTCGGCAAGCAGGTCACCATCGACACGCCGGTCGAGGAGCTTGCTGCCGCCGCGCGCGAGAAGGGCCTGGAGATCAAGCCCGAGTGGACTGCTGGCAAGATCATCGCCGAGATTTACGATGAGCTGGGCGAGGACACCATCGTCAACCCGACGTTCGTGTGCGATTACCCCATCGAGGTCAGCCCGCTTGCCAAGCGCTTTGAGGACGACCCGCGCCTGACGCACCGCTTTGAGCTGGTTATTGCCGGTCACGAGTACGCCAACGCGTTCTCCGAGCTCAACGACCCGGTCGACCAGGCCGAGCGCTTTGCCGCTCAGATGGCCGAGAAGGCCGGCGGTGACGACGAGGCCATGGAGTACGACGAGGACTACGTGCGCGCCCTCGAGTACGGTATGCCTCCCGCGGGCGGCATTGGCATTGGTATCGACCGCGTGGTCATGCTGCTTACCAACCAGGCTTCTATCCGCGACGTGCTGCTGTTCCCGCACATGAAGCCCGAGAAGGGTTTCCAGTCCGGTGCCGCTGCCGCCAAGGCTGCCGAGGCCGGCAACGCCGCGAGCCCGTTCGTTAAGTCGCTTAAGCCCACGCTCGATTACTCCAAGATCGCCGTTGAGCCGCTGTTTGAGGAGTTCGTCGACTTTGATACCTTCTCCAAGAGCGACTTCCGCGCTGTGAAGGTCAAGGCATGCGAGGCCGTCAAGAAGTCCAAGAAGCTGCTGAACTTTACGCTCGACGACGGTACCGGTACCGACCGCACCATCCTCTCCGGTATTCACGCTTATTACGAGCCCGAGGACCTGGTCGGCAAGACCTTGCTCGCCATCACCAACCTGCCTCCGCGCAAGATGATGGGCATCCCCAGCTGCGGCATGCTCATCAGTGCCATCCACGAGGAGGATGGTGAGGAGCGCCTCAACCTGATCCAGCTCGACGCCTCCATCCCCGCCGGCGCAAAGATGTACTAACTTGTTACGCGGTTCTACGAACCGCGTAACGGCTCGACGCTGCGCGGGCCGCATTTGGACAATCTGACGTTCAACTTCAAGGGCGCGACCAAAAGGTCAGCGCCCTTTCGTTTCACGTCACCTTGTCACAAATGCGACCCGCTCGCTGACTTATGCTCAACCTGCGGCGCCATTTTTCTTGAAGGCACCTTGCTCGCTCTGGCGGGCTTTCGCTGTCCGTCCTCTATCTGCGGTGTTGCCCTGGTTGGCACTTAGGGACGTTCCTTTTAATATGAGCAGGACATTGTCAAGAGGCAAAATCGGGCCTGGCCCCAACGATATGGGGTCAGGCCCTCTCCCTATATCAACCCGTCCGCGGCGACCTCGGCGTGTCTTCCCGACGCTCGTCTTTGCAGTTTAATATCCGCCCGTGGCGATCTCTCGCTGGGCAATCCGTTGCTACGGCTGAGGCTTCTACGTCGAACCGACAGTCTGTGCACGCGTGTGGCGCCCTGGGCGCTCGCAGAAAAGGGACCTGAGGTTCGCCTCAACGGCTTCGGATCCAACCGCTTCCGGGGTGATCGGCTTATGTGCGGGGGACCGCCCCCCCCTACGCCTCCTCGGCCATGAGGCCGACCGCCCACACCCAGCAGGCGAGCTCGCGCGCCGTGGCGACGTTCGCCTTGTTGTTGTGGACCCCGCGCGCGAGCAGCGCCTCCCGCCTCTCGACCAGCCTCCGCACGCCCTTGGCGGCATGCCTGCGGGCGACCCGGTCCGGGGCCTGGCCCTTGGCGAGGTCCTTCGGCCGCCCCGAGCACGTCAGGTAGTGCCACGCGGCCTCGACC
>DBFWDM010000125.1:0-11268 GCA_048484635.1 Collinsella sp. | reverse complement strand
GGGGCAACGTCGACAGGGTCTCTCCGGCATGGGATTCAGGAGGGAGTGAACAACATGGGCAATAAACGAGTCGTGGCTGATTCTTCACGCTGCATTGGGTGCCAAACCTGTATGGCGGCGTGCATCGAGGCACACGATATTCCCGGCAACATCGCCGCACCTCGCTTGCGCGTAACGCGCACCTACGAGATTTCCGCGCCGGTGGCGTGCCATCACTGCGAGGATGCTCCGTGCGCCAAGGCCTGCCCCACGGGTGCCTTGTTCTTTGATCCAAAGAACCATCGCATCGGCGTCAACGAGGACAACTGCATCGGCTGCAAGAGCTGCGTCATGGCCTGCCCCTTTGGCGCCGTGAGCGTGGCGACCACGCAGGTCCCCGTCTTGATGGGCGACGTGCGCGTGGGTTCGCAGACTAAGAGCTTCGTGCTCAAGTGCGACCTGTGCGTGGACCGTCCCGGCGGTCCGGCGTGTGCCGAGGCGTGCCCGACCAAGGGCCTCACCCTGGTAGACGAGGAGCGCCTGGCAGAACTGACTGCCGAGCGTGCCCGCGCCACCATCGAAAACGAGGCGTAGACGGGCGGCCATACAAGCCCAACGATTGTCATATACGTACCGATTACTCGGTAGCAGAGAAAGGAAGGAGGGTGTCATGGAGAAGCATAAAGTGATCTGCCCGTACTGCGGCGCCGGTTGCCAGTTTAACCTCCTGGTCCAAAACGGCCAGGTCGTGGGTACCGAACCGCTCAACGGCATCACCAATCAGGGCGAGCTGTGCCTTAAGGGCATGAGCGGCTACGACTTCATCAACGACACCAAGATCTTGACTCCTCGCGTACTGCACCCGATGATCCGCCGCACTAAGGGCGCGGATCTTGAGCGCGTAAGCTGGGACGAGGCACTGGATTTCACCGCATCTAAGATGCAGGCCATAATTGACGAATATGGTCCTAACGCTGTCATGACCACCGGCTCTTCGCGAGGCGGCGGCAATGAGGCGAACTACGTCATGCAGAAGTTTACGCGTGCGTGCATCGGCACCCACAGCGTGGACAACTGCGCCCGTACTTGACACGGCCCTACTGTCCTCGGTCTGATGGACACGGTTGGTTCAGGTTGCATGTCATGCTCCATCCCCGGTATGGAGGATGCGGGCTGCATTTTCCTCTTCGGCTATAACCCTGCCGATTCGCACCCCATCGTCGCAAGGCGTATCGTGCGAGCCAAAGAAAAGGGTTGCAAGATCATCGTCGCCGACCCGCGCCATATCGAAACCGCGCGTATCGCCGATCTCTACCTTCCGATCAAGAACGGTTGCAATGTTGCGTTCCTCAACGCCTTTGCCAACTGCTTGGTCAACGATGGTCTCTACGACAAGGAATTCGTCGCCGAACACACGAACGGCTTTGACGAGTGGTGGGAGACCATCAAGAACTACACTCCCGAATCCGTACAGGACATCACGGGTGTCGAGCCCGCGTTGATCCACCAAGCTGCCGAGATGTACGCCACGGCGAAGCCCTCTGCCATCATTGGCTGGGGCATGGGCGTATGCCAGCAGAAGCAGAACCTGAAGACGGTGCACACCATCGCCTCCATCGCCTGCGTTGCCGGCCAGATCGGCAAACCCAATTCCGGCCTCGCGCCCGTGCGCGGCCAGAACAACGTCCAGGGCTCCTGCGATATGGGCATGCTGCCCAACCTGTACCCTGGCTACCAGAAAGTCACCGACCCGGCTGTGCGTGCCAAGTTTGCCAAGGCTTGGGGCGTGCCCGAGGAAAAGCTCCCGCTCGAGGAGGGCTACAAGCTCACCGACCTGGGTCACCTGGTCGACGAGGGCAAGGTGCACTGCTTCTACAACTACGGCGAGGACCCGGTGCAGACCGAGCCCGATTCGGCCGGTATGCGCAAGACGCTCTCCGAGCTGGATCTGTTCATTTGCCAGGACATCTTTATGACGCAGACGACCATGCTCGCCGACGTCATCCTGCCTGCCACCTCTTGGGGCGAGCACGAGGGTGTCTTTACCGCATCCGACCGTAGCTTCCAGCACTTTGACGCGGCCGTTCCGCCCAAGGGCGAGTGCCGTCACGACTGGGAGATCTTCGCGGACCTGTCTACGCGCATGGGCTACCCCATGCACTACGACAACACCGAGCAGATCTGGAACGAGTGCATTAGCCTGTGCCCCAACTTTGTGGGCGCGACTTACGAGAAGATGGCTCCCGAGGGCGGCTACGCCCAGTGGCCGGTCAAGAGCACCGATGTGAACGACCACGGCACGGCCGACATGTTCGCTGGTGGCAAGTTCACCACCAAGGACGGCCGCGCCAACCTGATGGCGCACGACTGGGAGGCGCCCTCCGAGCTTCCCGACGATGAGTACCCGCTCATCCTGTGCACCGTCCGCGAGGTCGGCCACTACAGCTGTCGTTCGATGACCGGCAACTGCAAGACGCTGGCGCTGCTTGCCGACGAGCCCGGCTTTGTCCGCATGAATCCCGCGGACGCCCAGGCACGCGGCATCAAGAACGGCGACATCGTCTCGATTCACAGCCGCCGCGGCCAGGTATACAGCCGCGCCGACGTGAGCGACCGTATCAACAAGGGCACGGTCTATATGACCTACCAGTGGTGGATCGGCAAGTGCAACGAGCTGACCATGCACAAGGTCGACCCGGTCTCGCATACGCCCGAGGACAAGTTCTCCGCCTGCCAGGTCGACGCCATTGCCGACCAGGTCTGGGCAGAGGGCGAGGTCGAGCGTCAGTACACCGAGCTCAAGCAGGCTCTGGTGGACGCCGCCGCTCCCCAGGACGTTGAGCCCGGCGCCGCCAAGTTCGACGACGAGACGCACGTGAATCAAATCGTGTAGTCCCGTTCTCGTTGGCTTTTTGGGTCGGGCGTCCCGTACGTTCGGGAGCCCGGCCTGTTATTTTGAAAGGAAGTGGGGATGAACCGCTTCATCGACATCAACCCGGAGAGGTGCATCGGCTGCGGAACATGCCAGTCCGCCTGTGCCGACGCTCACCGGATGCAGGGTCTTCAGGATACGCCGCGCCTGGCGCTCGTGAAGACCGGCGGTATTTCGGCCGCCCTTGCCTGCCACCATTGCGAGGGTGCCCCCTGCGCCGAGGTTTGCCCGGTGAATGCCATCGAGCACGATGGCGATCGCATCCACGTCAAGGAGCAGGAGTGCATCGGGTGCAGGCTGTGCGCCATCGCGTGCCCCTTCGGAGCCATCCATCCCGATGGCACGTCTATCGCCGGTGTCGCAGGCATGTGCGACCCGACGCCTTCGTATCCTAAGTCCCTGAGCAGCCTGCTTACGTGGGCTCCCGGCCAGTACACCTGCGCTGTCAAGTGCGACCTGTGCGCCTTCGATCCGGACGGCCCGCATTGTGTGGCGGCGTGCCCCACCAAGGCGCTGACCGTCATGGGCGGCGCGGCCGATCGCGAGCTCGACGAGGCCAAGCGCCTGCGCTCGATCGAAAACGGTCCCGTCGTCGACGTTACCGCTGTGGCCCAGGGCCTTTCCGAGAAAGCAGAAGGGAGCGTAAACAATGGATAGCATGACGCTGTTTATCGCATCGCTTGCCGTCTCGTGCATCGGTGCGCTCGCCTCGGTTCTGCTGATCAAGGCCGATAACGCCGCCAAGACCGCCGGCTGCCTTATCGGCGCCGTCGCCGCGGTGCTCTCGTTTGTGGCCGGTATCCAGGCCGTGCTGGGCGATGTCACGTCGGTCGACACCATCGTGTTCTTCCCGTTTGCCCATTTCCAGCTGCTGCTCAATCAGCTGTCCGGCCTGTTCGTGGCACTCATCTCGGTGCTCGCGTTTGCCGGTTCGATCTACGGTTTCAACTACTTTGATGAGTACCCGGGCAAAAAGGGCCGCGCCGGCTTCTTCTTTAACACCTTCGTGGCGTCCATGATGCTCGTCATCACCGCCGACAACGTGTTTTGGTTCCTGGTCGCCTTTGAGCTCATGTCGCTGACCTCGTACTTCCTGGTCGTGATCGAGGAGAACGAGAACTCCATCCATGGCGGTTGGCTCTACTTTGTGATCGCGCACGTGGGCTTTGTGCTCATCATGGCGAGCTTCCTCACCATGACCAACTTCGCCGGCGGCTCGTTTGCCTTTGCGGATTTCCGCGCCACGCAGTTTAGCCCCGCGGTCGCATCCGTGTGCTTCGTGCTCGCCTTCTTTGGCTTTGGCGCCAAGGCCGGTATCATCCCGCTGCACGGCTGGCTGCCCAAGGCGCATCCCGAGGCGCCGTCCAACGTGTCGGCCCTCATGTCCGGCGGCATGATCAAGATCGGTATCTTCGGCATCCTCAAGGTGGGCCTCGACCTGCTCTCCGCCTCGGGTGTTCAGGTCTGGTGGGGCCTTATGGTCATGGTCTTCGGTGCGATCTCGTCGGTTCTCGGCGTGGCCTTCGCCCTGCAGGAGCATGACATCAAGCGCCTGCTGGCCTATCACTCCGTCGAGAACATCGGCATCATTCTGCTCGGCGTCGGCGCCTCCATGGCCGCCATGGCGCTCAACTCTGTCGGCATCGCCGTCCTGGCTCTGATGGCCGCCCTCTACCACACGTTTAACCACGCGATGTTTAAGGGCGAGCTGTTCTTGGGTGCCGGTGCGCTGCTGTATTCCACGGGTACGCGCAATATGGAGAAGATGGGCGGCCTGTTCCGTCGTATGCCGGCAACGGCCATCTGCTTCCTCGTTGGCGCGCTTGCCATCTCGGCCATCCCGCCCTTCAACGGCTTTGTGTCCGAGTGGTTTACCTACCAGTCGCTTTTTAACGCCGCCATGCAGGGCGACAAGGCCGTCATGATCGTGGCCGTGTTCGCTGCCGTCGCACTTGCCATTACCGGCGCGCTGGCTGTCACGTGCTTCGTCAAGGCCTATGGCGTCTCCTTTGCCTCCGCGCCCCGCTCCGAGGCCGCGGCCAATGCCAAGGAGGTTCCCGCCCCCATGGTGTTTGCGCAGGGCCTGCTCGCGGCCATCTGCGTCGTGCTGGGCATTGGCGCTCCCGTGATCGCGCCCGTGCTGGTCGATGTCGCCGCGTCCGTGCTGCATCCGTACGGTGGCGTGTTTGCCGCCGAGGGCATGGAGCTCATGAACCAGTACTCCGGCGCTGCCACCTCCACGCCCGCGATCGCCATTGCGCTCGTGGTGCTCGTCGGCCTTGCCTGCGGTTATCGCAAGCTCAAGACCGTCGGCAAGGTGCAGAAGTCCCAGCCGTGGGCATGCGGCTATGCTCCCAACGAGCATATGCCCGTCGTGGCCACGACCTTTGCCTCCGAGGTGTCCTGGTTTATGCAGCCGCTCTACACGCTGCGCGACCGCTGCACGGCCGTCTGCTGGTCCATCGCGCACTTCTTCCAGAAGCTCACCGGTGTGGCCGAGGCTGTGGAGCCCGTACCCGACAAGGTTCTCGTCGATGCCCCGCATAAGGGTGTCGAGAAGCTTGCCGACCTCGCGACTAAGCTCGAGGGCGGCAACTACAGCATCTATATCTGCTACATCGTCGCGGCACTCGTGGTGTTCCTCGTGCTCGCCGTGCAAATGGGTTAAGGAGGGGAGAGCATGAACAACATCGTACTTGCCGTTCTGCAGGGCGTGGTCGTTATGGCCGTCGCACCGTTCTTCTCCGGTCTCGGCCGCGTGATCCGCGCCAAGATGCACAACCGTCGCGGCCCCAGCATCATGCAGGACTACCGTGACCTGGCCAAGCTCTTTGCGCGCCCCGAGTCCCAGAGCGAGGATGCGAGCTTTGCGCTGCGCATCATGCCGCCGCTGTTCTTCGCCGTCGCCTTTATGCTCGCGATGGGTCTGCCGCTCTTTACGGCACAAAGCCCCATCCCGGTCTTTGGTGACGCCATCACCATCATGTACAGCCTGGCGCTCGCCCGCTTCTTCTTCGCCCTCTGCGGTGTGGATTCGTCCAACGCCTACGCCGGTATCGGCGGCGTCCGCGAGCTGCTCATGAGCGTGCTCATCGAGCCGTCCATGCTGCTGGCGCTGTTTGCCGCCGCCCTGGTGTGCGGTTCCACCGACATCGCCACCATGGGTCAGCACGTCATGACGGGCGCCATCGACGCTCCGGTCGCCGTGATCCTCGCCGGCATCGCCTTTGCGATCGCCTGCTACATGGAACTCGGCAAGCTGCCGTTTGACCAGGCCGAGGCCGAGCAGGAGCTTCAGGAAGGTCCGCTCGCCGAGCTTTCCGGCCCGTCGCTTGCCATGGCCAAGCTCGCCATGTCCATGAAACAGGTCCTGGTCGTCGCTTGGTTCTGCGCGATCTTCGTCCCCTGGGGCGAGCCCGCGACCGTGGGCGCCGCCGCCGTTCTGGGTGCAGTCATCTTCCTGGTGAAGTGCCTGATCGACTTTGTCGTATGCGGCGTGATCGAGAACTCCTGCTCGCGCTCGCGTTTTAAGGTGCTCGGCAATCAGACCTGGGCCGTCGTGGGCATCGCCGTTCTGGCGTTTGTCTTCGTGGTCGTCGGCGTGTAGGAGAAGGGAGAAACAATGTCATTTGCAGTCAGTCTGTCCCTTCTCGGCTTGGTCGCTATCGCGGCCCCGATGGTGGCCTCGGTGCTCGTCGCCCTGTTCCCCCGTCCGTACGCCAAGTGGTTCAGCGTTTTGGGTGCCGCCGTCTCGACGGCCTGCACCATCGCCCTCGCCGCGAATTTCGCCGGCGCCGGCATGCCCGACACGCAGGTCCCCCTGATCTCGTTTGGGCAGACCCTCGTCATGGGATTCACCTTCGATCGCATGAGCACGCTGCTCGCGCCCGCCTTTGTGGGTATCGGCCTGCTTGTCGTGATCTATTCGATTCCCTATATGAGCGAGAATAACCGTGAGCATCCCGACGCACCGCGTCGTCGCTTCTACGCGTACCTCGCGACCTTCATCGGCGCCATGGCCGGCCTCGTGTACAGCTCGACCCTTTTGGGCCAGCTCGTGTTCTTTGAGATCACGGGTGCGTGCTCTTGGGGCCTCATTAGCTACTACATGTCGCCTACGGCCAAGAAGGCCGGCATGAAGGCTCTGATCATCACGCATATCGGTGCACTCGGCCTGTATCTGGGTGCCGCCATCGTGTTTGCCCACACCGGCACCTTCGCCATCACCGCGATTGCCGGCCTCGACGCCAAGCTCAAGGCCATCGTCCTTCTGCTGGTGCTCTTTGCCGCTTGGGCCAAGTCCGCGCAGGTCCCCATGTACATGTGGCTGCCTTCGGCCATGGAGGCCCCGACGCCTGTTTCGGCCTACCTGCATGGCGCCTCGATGGTCAAGGTCGGCGTGTGCGTGTTCGCGCGTGCACTCGTTTCTGCCGGAGAGGTTCCCGAGATCGTGGGCTGGGTCGCCATTATCGACGCCATGGTCACTATGCTCTTTGGTTTCCTTATGTACCTGCCGCAAAAGGACATGAAGCGTCTGCTGGCCTTCTCCACGATCGCCCAGCTCTCCTACGTGTTCTTTGGTCTGGGCCTCTCGGTCTTTGGCAGCCAGCTCGCCTTCGATGGCGCCGTCTGCCACATCTTTAACCACGCCTTCGCCAAGACGCTGTTCTTCCTGATCGCCGGCTCGTTCTCCTTTACGCTCGGTACGCGTATGCTGCCCAAGCTTCGCGGCATCGTAAAGAAGTACCCGATCTCGGGCGTAGGCTTTGGTGTCGCCGCGCTCGCCATTGCCGGTGTGCCGCCCATGAACACGTTCTTCTCGAAGTTCCAGATCATTGCCGGCGGCTTTTCCGTGGGTGCCGGCAACGTTGCGATCCTGGTGCTCGTGTGCATCATGGTCGCCGAGACCGTCGCCACCTTCGCCTGGTTCCTTAAGTGGATGGGCTATTGCCTGCCCGGCGAGCCGAGCGACGAGGTCGCTGCGGGAGCCCCGCTTCCCCGCGCGATGGCGTTCGTGTTCATCGTGCTCATCATCATGGTCATCGTCAGCGGCCCGCTTTCGGCCAGCTGGATCGGTTAGGAGGTAGAACGACATGGGTTATTCGATCGTCAACATCCTTGGCGGCCTTCTGATCGTCACGTCCACCATGGTGGTCGTCTCAAAGAACATCAAGCACGCCATCCGCTGGTATGCGGTGCAGTCGCTGGTGCTCGTGGGGCTGCTCGCTACGCTCGGTGCCACTACCGGTGCGCAGGAGCTGCTTATGTGGGCCGGATCTGCCTTTATCACCAAGGTCGTCCTGGTTCCCTATATCCTCAACCGTGCGTACAAGAAGATGGGCGAGCCGAGCGACGCATCGCTCAAGGCCGGCCTTAAGCCCGCGTGGGCCATCTGCATCATCGCCGTCGAGGTCGCGATCTGCTTTGCCGTCGTGACGCAGATCAGCCTGCCCACGGCCGAGGTCGCAACGCCTGCGCTCGCTATTAGCTTCGCTCACTTCTTTGTGGGCCTCACCTGCATCATCTCGCAGCGCAACATCATGAAGCAGATTTTTGGATACTGCCTTATGGAAAACGGCAGCCACGTGACGCTCGCGCTTTTGGCTCCCACCGCTCCCGAGATCATCGAGATCGGTATCGCCACCGACGCCATCTTTGCCGTCATCATCATGTCCATCGTCGTGCGTCGCATTTGGGACGACTCCCACTCGCTCGATGCGCGCGACCTGTCCGAGCTGAGGGGGTAGTCCATGGAAACGTTGATTCTCGCCCTGCTCGCGACTCCTTTGGTGTTCTCGCTGGTCATGGCGTTTTTGCCCAAGAACACGTCCTATAACGTGTTTGCCGGTCTCAACCTGGTCTCCGTCGCAGCCGTACTGGTGCTGTCGATTATGACGGCCGGTGACGTCCTTATGAGCGGCGAAACCGCGAGCGCTCTTGGCCTGTGGTTCCACCTCGATTCGCTGGGCGCCATCTTTGTGCTGCTCATCGGCTTTATCGGTTTTCTTACGGGGCTGTTCTCGCTGCCCTATGTAAAGGCCGATATCGAGGAGGGCTCCATGCCCGCCGAGCGCGCCAAGCAGTATTTTGCACTGTTTAGTCTGTTCGTGTTTACCATGCTGCTCGCGTGCCTGTCCAACAACATGATCCTCACGTGGGCCGCCGTGGAGGCAACCACGCTTTCCACCGTGTTCCTGGTGGGTATCTACAAGAACAAGACGGCCCTCGAGGCTTCTTGGAAGTATGCGATGGTCTGCACCGCCGGCGTGGCCTTCGGCCTGTTCGGTACGCTGCTGATCTACGCCAACGCCGCCGACGTGATTCCCAACGCCCACGAGGCCGCATTCCTGTCGTGCGTGCTGCCGTATGCCGACCAGTTCGACCCGACGCTCATGCGCCTCGCCTTTGCGTTTATCGTGATCGGCTTTGGCACCAAGGCCGGCCTGTTCCCCATGCACACTTGGCTGCCCGATGCCCACTCCCAGGCCCCGAGCCCTGTCTCGGCCCTGCTCTCGGGCGTGCTGCTTAAGTGCGCCATGCTTGTGATCATGCGCTTCTACGGCTTTACTATCCAGGCCGTGGGCGCCGAGTATCCGCAGCTTTTGCTGCTGATCGTCGGCACGCTGTCCATTTTGGTGGCGGCACTTTCGATGTTTCGCCAGGACGACCTCAAGCGCCGCTTTGCGTATTCGTCTGTGGAGAACGTGGGCGTTATCGCCCTGTGCCTGGGTATCGGCGGCCCGCTGGGTATCGCCGCGGCCCTGCTGCACTGCGTGTTCCACGGCTTTACCAAGACGCTTGCCTTCTGCGTGTCCGGCAACATCCAGCACGCCTTTGGCACGCGTAGCCTGGCTAAGATTCAGGGTGTCGTCGAGGTTGCCCCCGCAACCGCCGCGCTCGCCGTCCTGGCGCTGCTCGGTCTTGGTGCCTTCCCGCCCTTTGGCATGTTTATCTCCGAGTTCCTGACTTTTGTCGCCGGTGTTACCGCCGGTCCCATGTGGCTGGTCGTCGTGGTCGCCCTCGGTCTTACCGTGGCCATCTCCGCGCTCACCCGTATCGCACTCAAGTCGGTATTCGGCCATGCGCCCCAGGGCATGGATAAGCATGAGGCCCCGGCGCTCATGCTTATCCCCGAAATCATCCTGGCCGTCATGATCTTGTGGTTTGGCATCGCCACCCCGCTGCCCCTCGTGCACGGTGTGGAGACCGCGACCGGCATTGTGCTCGAGCAGAGCACCGAGGAACTTCACGCGACGCCGATGTACCGCGCTGTGTTCGGTACCGAGACCGCTCAGAGCGAGGTGGAGTAACGAATGATTGAAACTGAGAACAAGGTGTATGCCCGTCGCTGCGAGAGCCATGTCGAGGCCCTGCGCCGCGCCGTTCCGGGCTGCATCGAGAAGGTCGAGTGGCAGTGCGAGGACCAGCTGACGATCACCGTCAAGCAGGACAAGCTGCCCGAGGCCGTCCACTACCTGTACTACGAGCGCTACGGCTGGATCCCCGTGATCATCGGCAACGATGAGCGCAGCCTGTGCGGCCGTTACGCCGTGTACTACGTCATCTCCATGGAGGGGGAGGACCCCGGCTGGGTGACCGTGCGCACCGAGGTCGATCCCGCCAAGATGACGTTCCCGTCCGTGACGCCGTTCGTCCCCGCCTGCGTGTGGGGCGAGCGCGAGCTGCGCGATATGTTCGGCCTGATCCCCGAGGGCCTGCCCGACCGTCGCCGCCTGGTGCTGCCCGATGACTGGCCCAGCGGCCTGTACCCGCTGCGCAAGGACTCCATGGACTACCGTTTCCGTCCCGCTCCCGCGAGCGACATGGAAAACTACGAGTTCTTGGCCGATACCAAGGGCAAGGAGACGACGCTCGTCCCCATGGGCCCGTTGCACATTACCTCCGACGAGCCTGGCCACTTCCGCCTGTTCGTCGAGGGCGAGACGATCGTCGACGCCGACTACCGTCTGTTCTACGTGCACCGCGGCATGGAGAAGGTCGCCGAGACGCGCCTGAACTATGACGCCGTGACGTTCCTCGCCGACCGCATCTGCGGCATCTGTGGCTGCGCCCACTCGGTGGCCTATGCCGAGGCCGTCGAGCGCGCCCAGGGCATCCATGTCCCGCCGCGCGCCCAGTACATCCGCGCCATCATGCTCGAGGTTGAGCGTCTGCACTCGCATCTGCTCAACATTGGCCTCGCATCGCACTACACGGGCTTCGACTCCGGCTTCCAGCAGTTCTTCCGCGTCCGCGAGAAGTCCATGGACCTGGCCGAGAAGCTCTCCGGTCACCGCAAGACCTACGGCCTCAACGTGATCGGCGGCGTGCGTCGCGACATTCTGGCCGAGCAAAAG